>VBEK01000102.1 GCA_005889135.1 Chloroflexota bacterium | reverse complement strand
TGACCGATCTCAACTGCACGCCGCAGCGCCTCTTCGACCGTTGCCCGCGTCGTTTTGGCGCCTAGAACCTTCTTTGCTCTTTCCACCAGGTCCTCGTCGAGCTCAATCGTCGTCCTGCGCACCATGCGTACATACTAATTCATGGAGGCGTACATACGCCAACATCAGGCGCGATTCACGCATCTGCCGGGCGGGTTTGAACGGCCCGCGAAACACGCGAGCGCCGGCAGTCGCGGGAATCCCAGGCCTCGCGCGCGGTCAATCCCGGCGCGTCGCCCGTCTCCCGCGACGGCGAAGTCGAGCGCAGCGAGACTGAAGCTGGAGCGGGAGACGGGCTTCGAACCCGTCGCGGCCGAATTCAAGACTGGCCGTTTGTATTCGGGAAGCGCGCACCGACGCGCACGAACAGGCATACCAATGCACCCCCCGTTGGGGTCAGCGTTGGGGTTAGCCGCTCGACCTCACTCTGCGGCTACAAGAAAGCTCCGCAACCCGCCAAGCCTCCACTATCCGCTCCGGGGAAGTGGCCATGTTCGACCAAGATCCCATCGTTCAGGAGGTCGTAGACAATAAGGCCCCGGTCATGGCCATCCTGGACGCCCTGGGGAATGAGCACGTGGATCTGCCCGGTATCGGTTTCGGTGACCCGCGTGCCTGCGACGAAGTCAAACGTTTCCGTGATGGCTGCGCGCTCTTCGAGGACCTTGCCATTCGACAAATTCGTGTCGATGCCGGTCCAGTGTTCGTGGCGAATCACCTTGGTCAAGCTGCCTTGGTCGTCGAAGAAGCGCTCTCGCGTCACCTCAATCTGAAGGACGAAATGGATGGGAAAGCCACATCCCGTGTCGATGAAGTCGTCGACGAAGCTAAATCGGTCAGTGACCACTGTGGCTGCTGCCGCCGGGGTGGCCGATGCGAGCAGCATCAGCGCTACGATCGGAAAGGCTACTGCCATGGATGCGCGCAAGCGCACAGGACGGATCGCGAACACCACGAGCCTCCTCGGCAGCATTAGGCGCGCTTCACGCCGGTCCGGACCGGGTCTCGAAGGGTCGGGACACGTGATAGCCCGGGCGTCTGCCGCGCCAAGCATAGTCCCTCAATTCACGGAGTCAAGGTTTGGGGTCACGGTTGGGGTCAAACCTCCTCGTGGGCGCCCATTTCGAGTTCAAAAGTTGGAGCGGGAGACGGGCTTCGAACCCGCTACCTCGACCTTGGCAAGGTCGCGCTCTACCAAGTGAGCTACTCCCGCTCGGCCGGCCAGAGGATCGATTTTACCCGGCTACGCTGCCCCCGCTAAACCGGGGTCCGCGGTGGGCGGCATGCCGTAAACCGTCGCCCCCACCGATCCCGAAGCGCATTCACCCGCGTTGCCGACTCGTGCAGCCTGACCCGGTCCAGGCGGCCGGCCAGCACTGCGGCGCGGACCGCCGCGATCGCCTCGACCTCATACGACGGGTCGGCGTTCCCCAGCAGCAGCATGTCGTTGCCCGCGGCCAGGGCCATCACGGCGGCCTCGGGCAGCGGCCAGCGCGGGCCGATGCCGCCCATCGACAGCGAGTCCGACATCACCACGCCCGCGAAGCCGAGCTGGGTGCGCAGGCGCGACACCACCGAGGACGAGAACATCGCGGGCACCGAAGAGGCTCCCAGGCTCGGCGCGTACATCGCCGTCACCATCACCGCGTCCGCGCCCGCGGCGACCCCCGCCTGGAAGGCGGGCAGCTGCACCGTGCTCCACGTCGCCTCCGATTCCGGGTCGGTCGGGATGGCGACGTGCGGGTCGCCGGCGGCCCCACCCAACCCCGGCCAGTGCTTGACGACGGCGCCCACGCCGCCGTCGTGCAGCCCCTGCACCGCCGCACCGACGAGCGGTGCGACCACCGACGGAGACGAACCAAACGATCGCCCGCCGATCACACCGTCGCGCGGGTTCGTGCGCACGTCCGCGACCGGGGCCAGGTTCAGGTCGACGCCCGCGGAACGCAGGCCCGCGCCGTTCACGCGCTCCAGCTCGCGCACCGCGGCCGCCCCACGCCCGGCCATGTCCACCGGCCACGGCGGGGCGAACGGCGCTTTCACGTTGGCGACCTCGCCCCCTTCCTCGTCCAGCATCACGAGAATCGGATGCTCCGAGCAGGATGACGATGCGAGCGCCTGCATCCGGTCACTCCACTCGCGCACACCCGCCGGCGTGCCTCCGAAGTTCGGCGTGAACAGCAGCACGCCGCCGATGTGGTGCTGCGCAAGGACCGGGCGCACCGAAGCCCAGCCGACGGTGCTCTTCCACGACAGGACCATCACCGCCCCGATGTCCTCGTCCAGGTTCCACTCCGCGGGCGCCGCGGAGTCGGGCTGGTACGGATATGGCGACTCGATCGACAGCGCAAGGCGAGGAGACGGAGGCTGGCCGATCAAGACCAGCACGGCCAGGACCAGCACGACCGCCACCGACCCGACCTGCGCCACGAGCCTTCCCCGCCTCAAGGCGGGCAAAGTCTAGCGGCGGAAGCGGTACCTCAGGGCCAGGCCCAGAAGCCCCAAGCCCCAGAACGCGGCCATCATCGGCAGGACGAAGATCGAGCTCAGCTGGGGCAGCCCCGCGCCCTCCAGGAACCCGTACCCGAACGTCACCAGGCCCGTCGCGGCGAGCGCGAACCCGATCGCCTGCATCTGCGTCCGCTTCTGCACCTCGTCCAGGCGCCCCAGCTGGCGCACGACCAGCCAGATCACGATTCCCGCCGGCAGCACCGGCAGCACCGCGACCCAGTACCGCCAGCCGGCCTCGGGGTTCGCGCGCACCACCGTGACCGAGCCGACCAGGACCATCAGGTACGCGAGCATTGCGAACCCGAACTGGATCTGCGTCTTGTAGGCCGTCAAGGTAGCCATCGGGGTGATGAAGGTCGCCGGGCCGAGCGGCAGCGGCGGCGATGGGAAGGCGACCGGCGACGGCGGGTTCGTGCGCTCGAAGGGTGACGCCGGGTGGGTGAACAGCGGGTCGACCGGCGCCTCGGCCGGAGGGGCGGGGTTCTGGTCGGTCACAGCACCGGGATGGTACCCGGCAGACGCCCCGACTCAATCTGCTTAACACGTTGACGCCGGCCGCGGCCGCGGCTATAACTCACCCAGCCCGGTCAACCGCAAGAGGGAGGAAAACCACAGGCCATGCGCCGAACGCTGCATTTCTGCTTCTCGCTGCTCGCCGCCGCCACTCTGCTCCTCGCCGCCACCTCGACGGCGAGCGCCCACGAGGCAGGGACCAGCTTCATGAAGGTCAAGCAAGGCCATGGCCAGAAGCCGCACCAGTCGAGCCTCCTCTTCTCTCACGGTGGCGTGATCGAGCAGACGTCGAAGGTCTACGTCGTCTACTGGGGCTCCCAGTGGGCCGCCGGATTCAGCACCGGTGGGTACACGAGCGCCCAGGCGCAGACCTACGTCCAGGACTTCTTCGGCAGCGTGGGCGGCAGCGG
>VBEK01000101.1 GCA_005889135.1 Chloroflexota bacterium | reverse complement strand
CGCGTCGCCGGAGACGAACGACGTCCACAGCCTGGTGATGCTGTTGGCCGGGTAGCGGGCGAGGATCGACTCCATCGCCGACGTGGCGGCCGAGACCAGCCGGGCGTCGCCGCGTGCACGGCCGATGTCCAGGCCGGCGATGAACCCACGCAAGCCGTACCCCGCCGCGTGGCTGCCCGCGTCGCGCCATGCGTCCAGCGACCGCCAGAACATGACCACAGCCTCGTCCCAGCGTCCAAGCGTGAAGAGGGTCAAGGCGCGCCACGCGTACAGGTGCAGGGCCGGGTAAGGCGCCTGTCCCGGCAGAAGGCGCGCGACCATCTGCGCCGAATACCTGTCGGCCGTGTCGAGGTCGCCCAACAGGTAAGACATCCACACGACCATCGAGTGGGCGTCGATCCGCTCATACAGCGCGAGCTTGTCTTCGACCGCGAGGCGCTGCTGCGCGGTCTCGCGCGCGCGGCTCCAGTCGCCGACCGCTTGCGCACAGCCCGCGAGGGCGTCGAGGGCGATGCTCTCGAGCTCCAGGTTGTTGAGCACATGCGCGATCGCGATGGCGCGGTTCGCGTTGCTCTCGGCCTCGGCCAGCTGCTCGGGCGTCACCTCTCCCACGCCCTGCACCCAGAACGGGAAAAACGCGTCGGCGGCCAGGTAGCGGCCGATGGAGTGCGCATTGGTTGCGCGGGCGAGAAGGCGGCGGCCTCTGGTGCGGAGCGCCGTCATCCAGTCTTCCGACGGACGATCCCCCAGGGAGCCCGACCAGCGTGTCGCGATCATCAGCATGCCGGCCAGGGCGCGGAGCTGGTCGTCGACCGGAGCGCCCGAGGCCTCGTACTGCTCGAGCGCGATGCGGTACTCCTCGAGGCCGGAGTCTCCCGCGGTGAGGTCGCCGATGCGCTCGTGCAGGCGCGCGACGCGGCCCGGCTCGACGAAGTCGAAC
>VBEK01000187.1 GCA_005889135.1 Chloroflexota bacterium | reverse complement strand
GTCTCGGCGTCGGGCGCTTCGACCAGGCAGAACACCTTCTGCTCCTTCTCGTCGACCCAGTACCTCATGTAGTTGACGCCGTACTCGCGTTGCTTGGCCATGTCCGCCTGGTGCGCTTGCGCGACATCCTTGGCGGTCGTGCCGTCAGGAAGGTTCTCGTGAACATCCATGAAGATCGGCATGTTCCTGACTCCTTGATTCAAGGGGGGGGCGACAAACCAAGTCTATCCGCCGAGGCTGAGAGGCACCTCCGCGCGAGTCAGGCGCGGCGCGCGACGAGCATCCAGAAGCCGGTCAGCCCCGAGGCCAGTCCGGCGGCCATCGACCCGGCCCCGACGACGATCAAACCAGTGCGCAGGTTGCCCACGGCCGACGGCTCGGAGAGGAACCCGAGCACGAACCATCCCCACCACAGCAGGAGCCCGGCCGCGACGAGGAGAGCCCACCTCACCTCGGCAGCAGCGCCTTGAACTGGTCTTCGTCGAGGATGGTCAGCTTCAGCTTCTGCGCCTTCTCCAGCTTCGAGCCGGCCCCCGGCCCGGCCACGACGTAGTCCGTCTTCGAGCTCACGCTGCCGGCCGCCTTGCCGCCGAGCTTGCGCACGAGCGCCTCGGCGTCCGGCCGGCTCATGGTCTCCAACGTGCCGGTGAAGACAAACGTTTTGCCGGTGAACGGACCCTCGCCCACCGCCTCCGCCTCCTGCGGCCGTACGCCCGCCTTCAGCAGCCTGTCGACCAGCTCCGCGCCTGGGCCGTGGAAGTACGCGTGGACCTCGTGGGCCATGCTCGGGCCCACGCCCTCGACCCGGCGCAGGGCTTCCTCGTCCGCCTCGCGGAGCTTCTCGATGCTGCCGAAGTCGCCGGCCAGCAGCTGCGCCGTCGCCTCCCCGACCTGCGGGATGCCGAGCGCGTACAGGAAGCGCCACAGCTCCGGCTCGCCGCCGGCCCCGATGCGCTCGACCAGGTTCTGCGCCGACTTGTCGGCGAATCCGTCGAGCTCCTTGACCTGGGCGACGCTCAGCCGGAACAGGTCGCTCGGGTCTTCGACCACGCCGCGATCGATCACCTGACTCAGGGTCGCGTAGCCGAGGCCCTCGATGTCCATCACAGCGGCGAAGTGGCGCAACCTCTCCAGTCTCTGAGCACCGCAGAAGGGGTTGATGCAGCGGTGGGCGATGTACGGCTCCTCGCGCACGACCTCTCCCCCACACACCGGGCACTTCGTCGGCATCTTCCAGCCCGGCTTCGGCTTCTTGACGCTGACGATCTCGGGGATGACGTCACCCGCGCGGTGGATGACCACGCGCGCGCCCACGTACACACCCTTCTCGTTGACCTGCGCCTCGTTGTGCATGGTCACGTTGCGGATCGTCACCCCGCCGACGACCACCGGCTTGACGTGCGCGACCGGCGTCAGCACCCCGGTGCGGCCGACGTAGCAGGCGATCTCCTCCACCTCGGTCTCCGCCTGCTCCGGTGCGTACTTGAACGCGATCGCCCAGCGCGGCGAACGCGCGACGAAGCCGAGCTCTTGCTGCTGGGAGTGAGGGTCGACCTTCACCACCATTCCATCGATCTCGTACTCGAGCTCATGGCGCCGGCGCTGCCACTCCGCGTGGTAGGCGACGACCTCGTCGACGGAGCTCAGCCGGCGCCGGTTCTTGTTGACGCGAAAGCCCATCGACTCCAGCGCGTTGAGGACGTCCCACTGCGACTTCGCCGGCCCTGCCGGGTCGAGCGTGTACATGAACGTCTGCAGGTCGCGGCCGGCGGTGACGTTGGGGTCGATCTGGCGGACGCTGCCCGCGGCGGTGTTGCGCGGATTGACGAAGCGCGGCTTGCCCGCCGCCTCCATCTCGCGATTGAGCTTCTCAAACCCGGCGATCGGGAAGTAAACCTCACCGCGCACCTCGAACACGTCGGGCAAGCCCTTCGCGGGCGTGACCTGCAGCGGCACGCTGCGGATCGTGCGCAGGTTGGCGGTCACGTCCTCGCCGGTCGTGCCGTCGCCGCGCGTGGCCGCGCGTTGGAGCCGGCCCTTGGCGTAGGTCAGGCTGATGGCCAGACCGTCGATCTTGAGCTCGGCGCAGTACATGACCTTGTCGCCGACCGCGGCCCGCACGCGCCTGTCGAAGGCCCGGATCTCGGCCTCGTCGAAGGCGTTCTGGAGGCTGAGCATGGGTGAGCGGTGGCGGACCTTCGCGAACTGGCCGGTCGCCTCGCCGCCGACGCGCTGGGTGGGGGAGTCCGGTGTCAGCAGGTCCGGCCGCTCGTCCTCGATCCGGCGCAGCTCCAGGAAGAGCGCGTCGTACTCGGCGTCGGAGACCTCCGGAGCGTCGAGGACGTAGTAAGCGTGCTCGTGGCGCCGGATCTGAGCGCGCAGCTCCTCGACGCGGACCGCTGCGTCGACGGCCCTGCGGCCCTTCGTTTTCGCCTTGGTCACTTGGTCAGCGGCGCGAGCATCCCGCTCAGGATCTTCAGCCCGACCCTGTCGAACTTGATCACCAGCTCCTCGTCGGTGCGCGTGAGCGTGCTCTTGACCACCGTGCCGGCTCCAAAAGCAGGGTGGGTCACGCGGTCGCCGCTCGAGAATCGCTGCACCGGCGGCAGCGCCGGCGCGGCCTCGACCTGGCGCTCCAGGTAGCGCTCCTTGTAACCCTGGCGCGGCGGGGCCACCGGCGCGCTGCCCCGCGGCGCGGCGAGCATCGACTGCGGGATGTCGGTCAGGAACCGGCTCGGGAACGCGGGTTGGGAGCGCCCATACAGGTGGCGCCGGAACGCGCAGCTGAGGTACAGCCGGTCCTTCGCGCGCGTCATTCCTACGTATGCGAGCCGGCGCTCCTCGGCCATCTCCGTCGCCGCGCCCACCTGCGACGGGTTCTCCTCCCGCTCGTCCAGAGCGCGCTGGTGGGGCAGCAGCCCTTCCTCCATGCCGACCATGAACACGACCGGGAACTCCAGGCCCTTGACCATGTGCAGGGTGATCAGGGTCACGCCCTCGCCGTTCTCGTCGTAGGCGTCGACGTCGGAGACCAGCGCGACCTCCTCCAGGAAATCCTCCAGGCCCTGCGCCGGCTCGCGGTCGTCGAAGCTCTCGGCCAGGCCGCGCAGCTCGTTGAGGTTCTCCAACCGGGCCTCGCCCTGGGGCGTGCCGTCCAGGTAGTGCGCGCGCAGGCCCATCACCTCGACCACGTGGTCGATCAGCTCGCTCGGCCGGAGCACGCCCATCGTCGAGCGGACGGACTCGATCTGGGCGCGGAAGCCCTGCAGCGGGCCGACGGCGGTCTTGGGCACGCCGGGCACGCGCGCGACCTCCCTGACGATCGCGAGGATGTCCGCTTCCGCGTCCCGGGCGTAGGAGTTGATCGCCTCCACCGTCACGTTGCCGATCTTCCGCGAGGGCACGGAGACGATGCGGGCGAAGCTCAGTGCGTCCTGGGGGTTGAAGCAGAACCGCAGGTACGCGACCAGGTCCTTGACCTCGCGCCGCTCCCAGAAGCGGATGCCACCGACCAGCCGGTACGGGATCCGGCGCCGCGCGAGCACATCCTCGAAGGCGCGGGACTGGGCGTTGGTGCGGTACAGGACCGCGAAGTCGGAGTAGCCGCGCTCCTCGGTCTTGCGCAGGCGCTCGATCTCGTCGGCGACGAACTCGGCCTCCTCGACCTCGTTGTACGCCTGCGTGGCGACGACCTTCTCGCCGCCGGCGCGGTCGGTCCACAGCCGCTTCTCAGCCCGCTCGGGGTTGCTGCGGATGACGCTGTACGCGGCGTCGAGGATCGCCTGGCTGGAGCGGTAGTTCTGCTCCAGGTGGACCACGTGCGCGTCCGGGTAGTCCTTGCGGAAGTCGAGGATGTTGCGGATGTCGGCGCCGCGGAAGCGATAGATCGACTGGTCGTCGTCGCCGACGACGGCGACGTTGCGGTGCTCGGCCGCCAGCAGGTTGACCAGGACATACTGCGCGCGATTCGTGTCCTGGTACTCGTCGACCAGCACGTGGCGGAAGCGGTCACGCCACTTGGCCAGCGCCTCCTCGTCGGTCGAGTACAGCTCGACGAGCTTCATGATCAGGTCGTCGAAGTCGAGCCCGCCCGAGCGGCGCAGCACCTCCTGGTAGGACTCGTAGACGCGACGCAGGACCTCGTCCGCGTAGGAGCGGTTGGGGATGTCCTGCGGTCGCCGGAGCTCGCTCTTGGCCTGGGAGATGCCCTGGCTCAGCGCCCCGACCGGGTAGCGCTTGGGGTCGAGCCGCAGCTCGTCGAGCACACGCTTCAGCGCCGCCCTTGTGTCGTCCTCGTCGAAGATGACGAAGCTCGACGTGATGCCGAGGCGTTGGGCCTCGCGACGCAGGATCTTGACCGCGGTCGAGTGGAAGGTGCCGACCCACATCCTCTGGGCCCCCTCGCCGACCAGCGTCTCGACCCGGCCGCGCATCTCCCGGGCGGCCTTGTTGGTGAAGGTCACGGCCAGAAGGCGGTCCGGCCAGACGCGGCGTGTGGCGATCAGGTAGGCGATGCGGGCGGTCAGGACGCGGGTCTTGCCGCTGCCGGCGCCGGCGAAGATCAGGAGCGGACCGTCGCCGTGCGTGACAGCTTCCTGCTGGGGAGGGTTGAGCCGGGCCAGGAGCGCGTCGACATCGGCCTGGGAGGACTCGGCTACCACGTGGAAATGGAGTTTACCCAGGGCTGGAATTGGCCTACCGCGCCGTTATGCTCCACGTGGCTTTGGTACAGGAATTCGAGCTCGGCTCGCGCGATCGCCTGCTGTACGAGCTGGCCCGCGATCTCAGCTCCAGCCTCGACCTGGACACGGTGCTGGCGAAGGTCATGGACCGCGTGATCACCCTGATGAAAGCAGCGCGCGGCTTCATCGTCCTGGTCGACCCGCTGGACGGGAGCCTGTCGGTGCAGATGTCGAGCGGCTCCGACCCAGAGAAGGCGCGCCAGTTCCTGGGCTCGAGGACGGTCATCGAGCACGTCGTCCAGAGCGGCCAGGCGGTGGTCACCACCGACGCCAGCCTCGACGACCGCTTCAAGGGGCAGTCGTCCGTGATCATGCAGAACCTGCGCTCGATCATCGCCGTGCCGCTGGTGACCAAGGGCGTGGTGATCGGGGCGGTCTACGTCGACAACCCGTTCCGGGCAGCGATCTTCGAGGAGAAGGACAAGGAGTTCCTGCAAGCCATCTCCGACCTGGCCGCGATCGTGATCGACAACGCGCGCCAGTACGAGCGCTCCGAGTTCCTGCGCCAGGTCTTCGAGGCGCACGTCAACAAGCAGGTCACCGACTACGTGCTCACGCGCTCGGGCCGGACGCTCCGGTTCCTGCCCGGCGAGCGGCGCGAGGTGACGATGCTCAACTCCGACATCGCGGGCTTCTCGACCCTGTCCCAGAGCATGGACGCCGAGGAGCTGGTGCGTTTCCTGAACGACTACTTCCAGCGCATGATCCGCGTGGTCCT
>VBEK01000120.1 GCA_005889135.1 Chloroflexota bacterium | reverse complement strand
CGAGGCTGGCCAGCGACTCGAGCATCACCGGCTCGTCCTCACCGCAGTACGCGAGCAGCACGCCGGCTTCTTCGGCCAACGCCTGGTCGGCGATCCACGACCACATCTCGCTCACCAGCGATGCCTCCTGTTCCGCCATGTCGAGCCACACCTCGACCTCGCAGTGCCGGTCCGGCAGCCTGGTCCATGGACCGTGGATCCAGCCGAGAAACGCGACCGCGGCGCCGTCCCGCTCGGCGAGAAAGCGCGCGGCGCGGTAGCCGCTGCGCACCCGCTCCCAGCGGTAGCGCGTCAGCACCGGATCTTGCGGCAGGCGCGGATACGCGCGCGTCATCACATCGGCGGCGAGCGTCGCGTCGTCCAGCGTCGCGGACCTGTAGGTCACGGCCATGACAGGGAAATCTACAGCCCGACGATTCGCGGGATGACCTGCCCTCCTTCGAGCTGGAGTATGCCGACCGTGGGTGGCTCGCTCCGGACGAGGTGGCGCGCGACCTGGAGCCAGCACCACTCGAACCAACCGGGCTTCTGGTCGAGCCGGCGCACCGCGGTCGCGTTGTTCCACTGGTGCACGCCGCCAGGGTTGAAGAGGAGCGCCCCGTCGATCGTGCGCGCATCGGCGCGGTGCGTGTGGCCGTAGACGATCACGTCGGCGTCCGGGAACCTGCGGCGCAGGCTTCGGGGCAGGTCGAAGTGCGCGCGGAACACGCCCAGGCTCAGCGTCCAAAGCAGGGTGTGCGGCTCCTCGACCCACCTCGAGCGGTTGCCGTGCACGACCACGATTCGCTTGCCGTCGACCGTCAGCTCGCGCGTGAGCGGCAGCTCGCTGAGCGCCTCGTCGTGGTCGCCGCGGACCGCGTCGACGGGTGCGATCCGGGCCAGCTCGTCGAGCGTCGACCGGGCATTGACGTCGCCCGCGTGGAGGATTCGCGCCACGCCCTCGAAGGCCCGGAACACCGCCTCGGGAATTTGCTCGATGAACTCGGGGCAGTGGGTGTCGGCGAGGACGCCGATGGTCGTCATTCCGTCCCCCACCCTCGGCGTTAGCTTAGCCGAGTTCGAAAGTTCCAATTTCACGCCAAGACTTGACAAATTAGCAAGGGACGGTTTCTAATTATGGGCACGAAAGACCTGCAGCGCGAAATCTTGAGCCAGGTGGCGGCCGGGAAGATCACGGCCGAGGAGGGCGCCGCCCGCCTGGAAGCCCTGGACGCCCAGAGCTCGGTGGAACCGGCGGCCCCCACCCCCGTCGCGCCCGACCCGGCCGGCGAGGTCCGGCAGGTCAAGGTGGTGTCGAAGTTCGGCAGCGCCGAGGTCGTCGGCGACCCTTCCGTCACCGGCGCCGTGGCCGATGGGCCGCACAAGGCGCGTCAAGAGGGCGACACGCTCGTCATCGAGCAGACGCCGGTCAGCGAGGACACCACCTTCGAGTTCAGCCGACCTCACTCGCGCGTCATCGTCAACGGTTTCGACTTCGGCCGCCGCGTGACCGTCAGGATGAACCCGGCGCTGCCGCTTGTCGCGAGCGTCCAGGCCGGCAACCTTCGCGTCCAGGGCGTCAACGGCCCGATCGTCGCGGACGTCCAGGCCGGCAACTGCAAGCTGGGCGACTTCAGAGCCCCCGTGAAGCTCACGGTCATGGCCGGCAACATCGACGCGTTCGGCCGCATCGACTCCGGCGAGAGCTCCATTCGCTGCGAGATGGGCCAGGTGAAGGTGGGGCTCGCGCGCGGCTCGAACGTGCGCATCAACGCGCGCACGACGATGGGCAAGGTCGCCATCGAGGGTGACGGCATGCGCAAGAACGCGACGCAGGTAACGGTCGGCAGCGGCGCCGGCTCGCTCGACATCGAGTGCACGATGGGCAACGTCAAGGTGGTGGTCGGCTGATGGCGCGCACCACCGGCCGGCGACCACCGTCGAACTGCCCCGTATGCAGCTCCCGTCTCGCCCTGACCCGGCTGTCGTGCCCGTCGTGCGAGACCGAGCTGTCGGGCGCGTTCGCGCAGTGCGAGTTCTGCGTCCTGACCGACGAGGACCGCGAGGTGCTGCGTGTCTTTCTCGCCTCGCGAGGAAACATGAAAGACCTCGAGCGGCATCTCGGGGTGAGCTACCCCACCGCGCGGGCGCGCTTCGACGCGCTGCTCGGGAAGCTCGGCATCGAGCGCGCTCCGGCGTCCCCTGCGCAGTCGCGGATCGAGCTGATGGAGCAGGTCGCACGCGGGGAGATCGACGTCGACGAAGCGATGAAGAGACTGGCTGATGGAGGCGAGAGATGATCCCGATGGAACCCGGACCAGAGGACATGGCGCGGATCCTTGCGGAGCGCCGCGCCCAGATGGATGACGCGCGCGCCTACGCACGCTATGCGCACTCGCGCACGGGCCTTCTCATTAGCTATCTGCGCCGGCTCGCCAACCGCATCGACCCGACCGGTCGCGCGCGTCGGGATCTCCGGTGATGCAGACGCTCGAAGAGCCGGTGGAGGCTCCGGTGGCTGCGGTCGCGCGCCGGCGCCCCTGGTCGGTCTTTTCGTCCGGACCGTTCCGCAAGCTGTGGCTCGCGACGATGCTGTCGCTCTTCGGCGATTTCTTCAGCTACGTCGCGATGGCGTGGCTGGTCCTGCAGCTGACCGGTTCCAGCCTCGCCCTCGGCACGGTGCTCGTCATCCAGGCCTTGCCTCGGGCGGTTCTGATGGTGGTGGGTGGCGCGCTCGCCGACCGCCTCTCCCCCCGCCTGACGATGCTCGGGTCGATGGGCCTGCGCGCGCTTGCTGTCGGGCCGCTGGCCCTGCTCGTGCTCACGGGCCACGTCCAGCTGTGGCAGGTCTACGTGATCGCGGCCGTGTTCGGCGTGGTCGACGCGTTCTTCATGCCGGCGCGCATGTCGATCCTCCCCGCGGTCGTCGCCGACCGTGAGCTGGAGCCCGGCAACGCGCTGCTGAACCTCACCTCCCAGGCCGCGTTCATCGTCGGCCCGGTGCTGGGCGGCCTCGTCATCGCCGCCTTCGGCATCGGCTGGGCGTTTGCCGTCGACGCGGCGTCCTTCGCAGTCGGGTTCCTCTTCGTGCTGTGGCTGCCGGTGGCGAAAGCGATCACCGGCGCGCAAGCCGGCAGGCGCCTCGGCGGCCAGATCCTGGACGGCCTTCGTTACGCCTGGAGCGACGTGGGCATCCGCGTCACCCTCATCGTCGTCGCCGTGATCGACTTCGCGGCCAACGGCGCGTACGGCGTCGGCCTGCCGACGCTCGCCCACGACCGGTACGGTGCGGGGGCCGCGGGGCTCGGCGTCATGCTCGGCGCGTGGGGCCTCGGCGCGGCGCTCGGCGCGCTGGCCGCAGGAATGGTGCCGCCGCCGAAGCGCTTCGGTCCGCTTCTCTCTTTGCTCTGCGTCTGGTTCGGACTGGGCACCGTCGCGGTCGGGCTGCTGCCGGCGCTCACGCCCGCCGCGATCGTCATGACCATCTCCGGCGTCGGCACCGGCGTCGTCAACACCTACGGCCTGAGCTGGCTCCAGCGCCGGACGCTGCCGAGCATGCAGGGCCGCGTCATGTCACTCGTGATGCTGGCTTCGATGGGCCTGACGCCGGTCGCCTACGTGCTGTCGGGTGCCGTCGCCCAGGTCAACCCGACCGTCCTGTTCGTGCTCGCGGGGACGATGGCGACGCTGTGCGGCCTCGTGACGGCCGCCAGCCGTCAGGTCCGCACGCTCGTCTAGCGGATACCCGCCGCGGCCAGGCCGGCGGCGTGCGCCTGCGACGCGTCCTGGCCCACGTCGAGGGCGTGCACGGCGGCGCCGGCGAAGGCGTGGGCGCGGTGCTGGTCGAGGTTCAGGTCGATGTTCGCGAGCGCGAACCAGGCGCAGTAGGTCTGGCGCGCGTAGGTCACGTTCTCGGGCGGCCGGCTCATCGCCGCGGTCGCCCACTGCACCGCGGTCTGCACGTCCTTGCCTGACGAGAGGGCCTTGAACGCGCCCTGCGCCGCCGCGTGGCACGCACTCGCCGGCGCGCCACCTCGCTTGGCCCACGCGAACCACTCCGCGTAGGAGCGGTCCTCGGCCGTCGGCGCCGCCGGCCGCATGCCCGCCGGCCTGGCCTGCTCGACGACCTGCCACTTCGGCTTCGCCTCGGCGGGCTTGCCCGCAGCGGGCGCGGAGGGGATCTGGGCCACGGGCAGGTGACCTCCCTCGGCCGGCGGCGTGGCCGTCGGTGGCGGCTGCGGCTTGGGTGGCTGGGCGGCCGGCTGCGCGGTCGCGTGCGGGATCTGCTCCTTGGGCGAGAACCAGGTCGGCGTTCCGGGCTCGGCGGCCAGCGGCACTCGCGGCGCCCACGCCGGGACCTGATAGGGCGACGGTCCGGACGTGTCGTGGGGGGCCGCGACGGGTGTCTCGGCCGGCGCTCCAGGTGCCCACGCCGGGCGCGCTGGTGGGCCGCCGTGCGACGGCGCGACAGGTGCGGCCGGCGCCGGGTGGGACTGCTCCGCCGGCGGGATGGTCTTGGGCTCCGTCGGGGGCGCGGTGTCGGGGTGCGCACGCTGTGGCGGCGCAGGGGTGGCGCGGGCCGGGTTCGGTGGCGCCGGCGCGGGCTGTGTGACCTGGGCGGCCGGCGCCGCGGGCGGGACATGGGCGACGCTCGCGGGCGGCGCGGATGGCTTCGGCGCCACGATGGGCGCGGACGCCGCGGCGGCCGGCGTCGAGTCGAACGAATCGGGCCAGGCAGGGATGGCCTGGGCGGGAGTCGCGGGCTCTTCCTCTCCGCGAGCCGTGGGCTGGGGTGGCCAGGCCGGCATGGTGTGCTCGGTCGGCGGCTCGGGCGGCCAGATGTCGGTCTCCTGAGGCGGCGCGGGCGAGGCTTCCGCACGCGGCGGCCAGGTCGACTTCAAGGCGTCGGCGGCGACGGCCTTGGGCGGCTCGGTCAGCGGCGCCGGCGTCACCTCGGCGGCCTCCGCCGCCTGCACCGGTTCGGGCTCGGGAGCCGGCTCGACCTCGACCGCAGCCGGAGGCTCGACCGCAGCCGGGGGCTCGACCGCAGCCGGGGGCTCGGCCACAGCCTCGGACTCGATCAACGGCTCGGGCTCGACCAACGGCTCCGGCTCGGCCACCGCTTCGGACTCGGCCACCGCCTCGGATTCGGCCACCGCCTCGGAGTCGGCCACCGCCTCAGACTCGGCCACCGCCTCGGGCTCGGCCACCGCCTCGGACTCCACCACCTGCTCTGCCTGCGCCGCGGGCGCCTCCTCCTCGGAGTTCGGATCGCCTGGCGAGGTGGGCACCGTCCGCGCCCAATCAGGCGCCTTCTTGACGTCGCCGTTGGACGAGCTCTCCGTGCGCGACCAGTCGGGCGTCGCGCCTTTCCCCGACTCCGGCGACGGCGGCAGCGAATCCTGCGCCTGGTCCTCGGCCTCGGCGTGCGCGTCCGCGGGATCTTCCGCCGGCGCGACGGGCCGAGTCTGGGCCCAAACCGGCGTCGTCTCGCTGGTCGGGACTGCGGCTACAGGCTCCTCGGGCTCAGCCTCGGGCGGCGTCGAATCGTCGTCGGAAGCGGCAGGCTCCTTGTCCAAAATCGCTCGTCAGTCTAACGATGCGTTGTCAGGTTTGGATCGAGATCAGCCGAAGAGGTTCTTCAGCGCGTCTTCCGGCAGTGGGTCGGGCTGCTGCTCGGCCCAGTCGGCGGCCTCCGACGCCTCCCGGTCGCACTCCGCCTGGACCTCGGCCGCCGCCTCGCTCGTGATCCACCGCCGCTCGACCAGCATGGCCACGAAGTGCGCGATGGGGTCGTGGCGCGCGGCCTCCTCCATCTCCTCCTTGGTCCTGTACTTGGCTTGGTTGTCCTCGGAAGTGTGGGAGTTGATGCGCCAGATCTTGGCGTCGATGAGCGTCGGTCCTTCGCCCCGGCGCGCGCGCGCGACCGCCTCTCTGCAGGCGTGGTAGCAGGCGGGCACGTCGGCCCCGTCGACGGTCACGCCCACGATTCCATAGCCCGCCGCACGGTCGGCGATGTTGGGGTTTGCGGTCTGCAGCCGCATCGGCACCGAGATCGCATAACCGTTGTTCTCGCACACGAAAACGACCGCCAGCCGGTGCACGGCCGCAAAGTTCACGCCTTCGTGGAACTCACCCTGGCTCGTCGCCCCGTCGCCGAACGTGCACAGAGCGACCGTGTCCTCGCCCCGGAGCTTGGCCGCGTAGGCGATGCCCGCGGCCTTGGGGATCCAGCTCGCCACGACCTGCGAAACCGGCGCGATCTTGAGCCGGTGGTAGCTGTAGCAGCCGCCGGGGATGTTCCGGCCGGCGGACAGCGGGTCGCCCGCCTTGGCGAAGACGGCGAGCATCCACTCCTTCATGGTCAGGCCGCGCACGATGGCGTTCGCGAGCCCGCGGTAGTGAGGCACCAGCCAGTCGTCATTCCCGATCGCGGCGGTCGACGCGACCTGGATGCCCTCGTGGCCGCGGCTCGAGCCTACGAACGGCGCGCGGCCCTGCTTGACGAGGATGTGCATGCGGTCGTCGAGCGCCTTGGCCATGCACATCCACCGATGCAGCTGGAGGTACTCCTCCCTCGTCGCGATGTCGGCCCTCGTCGTTGTCGCCACCTACGCGGTCAATGCCTTGGCGATGTCGACCACCTCGTCCGCCGTGAGTCCCATGCGGTTGAGGTGATCGTAGTACCGGCGGTGGAAATCTGAGAAGTCGCTGCGCTCGGCGCGCTCCTCGCGGATGCGTTTGACCTCGGCCAGCACCCTGTTGACGAGCTCGGGTTCGGGCCTGATCCCGGCGTGCCGGAGCGCGTGCTCGATCGCCAGCGTGCCCGAGTGCTTCCCGTAGACGTAGGAGATCTCGGCTCCGAGGTCGGCCGGAGGGATGAACTGGTAGATCGCCGGATGGATCAGCATCCCGGCCGTGTGGATGCCGGACTCGTGGCTGAAGACGTTGAGCCCGATGCCTGGCTCGGTCGGCTGGACCGGCACCCCGCTCATCTGCTCGAGGTGGCGGGCCAGCGTGCGCAGCTTCTCGTACTTGAAATTCGGGATCTCGATCCCGAACAGGTAGCGGAGCTGAAGCAGCACCTGGTGCATCGGCGCGTTGCCAGTGCGCTCGCCGATGCCGTTGACGCTGGTGGTGAAGACCTCCGCCCCGCTCCCCAGCGCCATCACCGTGTTCCACGCGCCGAGACCGAGGTCGTTGTGGAAGTGCACGACAAGCGGCGCCTCGGGCGCGGCAGCCTTGATCGCCGGGATGTACTCACGCACCGCGAACGGCGAGTAGCAGCCGACGGTGTCGGGCGTCGAAGGCCGCGTCCCGCCCGCCTTCAGCCCCTGGCGGTGGATCTCGGCGATGTAGTCGACGTCGGCGCGGCTTCCGTCCTCCCCGCCGAACTCGATCGACGTCGCGCCCTGTTCCCGCGCGTAGGCGATCGCCTCGCACATCATCCGGATGTTGGCCTCGCGGTAGTACTTGACGGGCAATTCGAGCCACTCCGACTCGGGGATGCCGTCGCGGTGGAGCAGCGTCTTGCCCAGCTTGTACTTGACGTGCAGGTCGGACGCCGAGGTGAAGATGAAGTAGGTCACCTCGTCGCGCCGATAGCCCAGCTGATCGATGACGCGCACCGTGGCGTCGATGTCGCCTTTGGTGGAGCGCATCATGCAGACGACCTCGAGGTCGGGGCGGAGCTCTCCGCGTTTGCGGCCGCCGAGCACCAGGCGCAGGGTTTCTTGCTCGCCTTCGGACACGTACGGGAAGCCGACGTCCATGACGTGCACGCCGATGTCCGACAGCTCGCGCGCGAGCTCGTACTTGTTCTTCGGCGTGATGGCGACGCCGGGCATCTGCTCGCCGTCACGCAGCGTGTCGTCGTAGATGCGGATCTTTTCTGGCGGGGGGAATTTGAGGTCGTGAGAGAAGCGTTTGGGGTCGCGCGCCAGCTCCTCGAGCGGCTCCTGGAGCTCTACGGGCTTGATGTCATCCACGCACGGCGGCCCTTTGCCGGCGCTCTTCGAGACGTTTGCGCACCCAGGGCACGAGCCCGCCCATCTTCAACAGGTCGGTCATGAACTGCGGGAAGGCCTCGGCGCGGTATTCGTCGCCCTTGGTCAAGTTGCGGATGATGCCTTCCTCGAGGTCGACCTCGAGCTCATCGCCTTCCTCCACCGCCTCCGCCGCCTGCGGCGACTGCAGGATCGGGTAGCCCATGTTGATGGCGTTGCGAAAGAAGATCCGAGCGAACGAGTCGGCGACGACGAGCGAGATCCCTGCGCCGCGGATCGCGACTGGCGCGATCTCGCGCGACGAGCCGCACCCGAAGTTGGAGCCGCCGACGAGGATGTCGCCCCGGGTCACGCCGCCCGCCCACGTCTCGTGGCCGGGCACGCCCTCCATGGCGTGCTTGCCGAGCTCCGTTTCGTCCAGGGAATAGATCGCGTACTTGGCTGGGATGATCTGGTCGGTGTCGATGTTGTCGCCGAACTTCCAGGCCCGGCCGCGAACGACCTTCGGCAGGCTCATCTCCCTCTCCCCCTCGGGGAGAGGGTCGGGGTGAGGGGCTTAATCACGCAATTTCCGCGGGCATGTGTTTGAGCACCTCGCTCGGGTGGCTGATCACGCCGGTGACCGCGCTGGCCGCCGCGACGGCCGGGTTGGAGAGATAGACCTGGGCCTTCGGGTGCCCCATGCGCCCTGGGAAGTTGCGGTTCGTCGTGCTCAAGCAGACCTCGCCCTCGCCCAGCACGCCCATGTGGCCGCCCAGGCACGCGCCGCACGTCGCGGTCGTCCACGCCGCCCCCGCGGCGAGGAACGTGCGGATCAAGCCTTCCTTCTCCGCCTGGATCGCGACCTGGTGCGAGGAGGGGGTGATGATGAGGCGGACGCCCGGCGCGACCTTGTGGTTCTCGAGCACCGCCGCCGCGCGCCGCAGGTCGGTGATGCGCGAGTTGGTGCACGAGCCGATGAAGACCTGGTCGAGCCTTGTCCCGGCGACCTCGGACAGGGGCGCGTAGTTGTCCGGCGACATCGGCTTGGCAACGCCGAGCTCGACCTTCTCGACGTCGAACTCGAACACCTTCTCGTACTCCGCGTCGGAGTCCGACGAGACCGGCGTGTAGGGGCGCTTGGCGCGGCCGTCGAGGTATTCCTTCGTGACCTCGTCGAACTCCATGATCCCGTTCTTCGCGCCGGCCTCGATCGCCATGTTGGTCATCGTCAGCCGCGCCTCCATGTCGATGTGGCGCAGCGCCTCGCCGGTGTGCTCCATCGCCTTGGAGCGCGCGCCGTCGACGCCGATCTGACCGATGACGTACAGGATGAGGTCCTTCGCCTCGACCCACTCCTTGAGACGGTTGTGGTAGACGAACTTCAGCGTCTCGGGGACGCGGAACCACAGCTCGCCGAGCGCGAGCACGCAGGCGAGATCGGTCGAGCCGATGCCGGTGGCGAAGTTGTTCAACGCTCCGTACGTGCACGAGTGGGAGTCGGCGCCGACGACCAGCTCGCCCGGCAGGACCAGGCCGTTCTCGGGGAGGACGGTGTGGCAGATGCCGCCCTGCCCGACCTCGAAGTACCACTTGATCCCCATCGAGTGCGAGAACTCGCGCGTGAGGCGACCGAGGGTGGCGCTGGCCGCGTCCTTCGCCGGCTGGAAGTGGTCCTGGGTGACGGCCACACGCTCCGGGTCCCAGATCTTCTCCGCCCCCATCTGCTCGCGCATGATCTTGCCGGCCGGCGGGATCGTGAGGTCGTGGCCCATCGCGAAGTCGACCCTGGCCAGGACGAGGTCGCCCGGGCGCACGGATTCGCGCCCGGCCCCGCGCGCCAGGATCTTCTCGGTCATGGTCATGCCCATCTAGTCGTGCAACCTCTTCGCAACCGCGTCACCGACTTCACTGGTGGAGAGGCTGCCGCCGAGGTCGCGGGTGCATTCGCCCGCGCGCAGAGCCGACTCGACCGCACCCTCGATCGCGTCCGCCATCTCTTTGTGACCCAGGTGTCTAACCATCATAGAGGCGCTCAAAATCGCCCCCACCGGGTTGACGATGCCCTTGCCGGCGATATCGGGAGCAGTCCCGTGCACGGGCTCGAACAGGCCGCGCTTCGTGGCCGGGTTGATGTTGCCGGACGGCGCGATGCCCATGCCGCCGATCAGCTCCGCGGTCAGGTCGGAGAGGATGTCGCCGAAGAGGTTGCCGGTGACGATGACGTCGAACTGCGTCGGGTCGCGCACGAGCTGCATCGCCGCGGCGTCCACGTACAGGTGACGCGTCTTGACCTGTGGATGCTGCTTCGCGACCGCCTTCCACCGCTCCTGCCACAGCGCGCCGGCGTAGGTCATGGCGTTGGCCTTGTCGACCATGACCACCTCGCGCTCGGCGACCCCGAAGGCGTACTCGATGATCCTGGTCACGCCGAGGTGGGTGTTCAGGTCCTCCTGGATCGCCACCTCCTCCTGTGTGCCCTTCTTGAAACGGCCGCCCATGCCGACATAGAGGCCCTCGGTGTTCTCGCGCACGATGAGGAGGTCGATGCCGCGACGGTCCTCGCGGCGCAGGGGTGACAGGCGGTCGTCGTAAAGCTTCGCCGGCCGCAGGTTGACGTAGAGGTCGAGCTCGAACCGCAGGCGCAGAAGCACTCCGGCCAGGTAGGCGGCGTCGTCGACGCGCGGATCGCCGACGGCGCCGAAGAGGATGGAGTCGGCCTTGACGAGCTCGCTCCAGGTCTGCGCGGGGATGGGCTCTCGGGTGCGGATGTACTGGTCGGCGTTGACGTCGTACTCCTGGAACTCGAGGTCGGCCCCGGCCGCCTTCAGGACCTTGATCGCCTCCGGCACGACCTCCTTGCCCGCGCCGTCGCAGGGCAGGACGGCGATGTGGCTACGCAGGAGCGGCTTCCTTCTCGCGCAGCTTGTAGCGCTGGATCTTGCCGGTCACGGTCTTCGGCAGCTCGGCCACGAACTCGATCAGGTGCGGGTACTGGAAGCGCTGCAGGCGCGACTTGCAGTGCTCCTGCAGCTCGCTCACGAGCGCGTCGCCCGTGACCGCGCCTGGCCTGGCGATCACGAACGCCTTGATCTTCGTGAAGCCGTCGAGGGTGATCCCGACCACCGCGCTCTCGGCGACGGCGGTGTGCTCGAGCAGGGCCGACTCGATCTCGATCGGCGAGACCCACAGCCCGCTGACCTTGATCATGTCGTCGGAGCGGCCCTCGTACCAGTAGAAGCCGTCCTCGTCGACGCGGTAGCGGTCGCCGCTGAAGAACCACTCGCCGAGGATGCTGCGTTTGGACTTCTCGTGCTGCGCCCAGTACAGGGCGAGCGCGCTGTCGCCCTTGACGTAGAGGTCGCCCGCCTCGCCCGGCTTCACCGGGTTGTCCTCGTCGTCGAGGATCTTCAGCTCGTAGCCGGGCACCGGCTTACCGCTGCTCCCGGGCTTCAAGTCGTCGAGCCGGTTGGAGCAGTAGATGTGCAGCATCTCGGTGGAGCCGACGCCGTCGAGGATGGTCAGCCCGAATGCGTCCTTCCACCGCCGCCAGACCTCAGCCGGCAGCGCCTCGGCGGCGGCCACGCAGAGGCGGATGCTGGACAGGTTCCTCGACTTCGCCCCCTCGAAGTTGAGGATCGCGTTGTAGAGGGTGGGGGCGCTGAAGAAGAGCGTCGGCTTGTGCACCTCGATGGTGTCGAGGACGGTCTGCGGCGTGTGCCGGCCCGCGTGCAGCACGGTGCTGGCGCCGACCCAGTAAGGAAAGGTGAGGTTGTTGCCGAAGCCGTAGGCGTGGAAGAGGCCGGTCGTGGAGAAGGTCGTGTCCTCTGCGGTGATGCCCAGGACCTGCTCCGCATAGGTGACGCACGTGTAGGGGATGTCGTGCTGCAGGTGGACGACGGCCTTGGGCTTGCCGGTGCTGCCCGAGCTGTAGAGCCAGAAGGCCATGTCGTCTTTGCGCGTGGGCGCGGGCGGGACCTCGTCCGCCGGCTCGAGCTGGTCGGCGCGCAGCAGGCTCTGGTCTTTGGCGGCGGCCTTCAGCTTCTCCTCGCTGTTCTGGTCGACGACGATCACGCGCGTGAGCGAGTCCTCGATGTAGTGGACGTAGTCCTCGCTTCGCTGCAAGAGGGGATTGACCGGGACCGGGACCGCGCCGATGCGGATGGCGCCGAGGAAGGAGGCCACCCACCCGGGGGAGTCGAAGCCGACGATCAGGATTCGTTCTTCACGCCGGACGCCGTGGTCGAGGAACTGCTGGGCGGCGCCGGAGGCGAGGCCGGCGAGGGCGCCGTAAGTGACGTCTCCGGCTGCCGAGTGGATCGCGACCTTGCTCTCGCGGCCGGCCTCGAGGTTGCGGGTGAGGAGGTCGGCGCCGATGTTGTAGCGGTCCGGTAGTTCCACTTTCGAAATCTTGGCACTTCTACGGACGAGACGGTGAAGGGGGTGACGGGGGTGGGCCTGGTGGCCGTTGGAGGTGCTGATGTGAATAATGAATTTACATGATTGAACTGGACGTACGAACGTTTTTTTGCCACGATTTCGGCATGGTTGCGATCCAGTCGGAGGAACGCGACGTGGGCTTTGTCCTGCAGGGCCTGCGCCACGCCATCGACAAGCTCGAGCTCGAGTTCGCCCGCTTCGCGGCCGAGTTCGCTCAAGGCGAGCAGTGGGACGACGAGGGGCTCAACTCGGCCGCAGACTGGATGCGCTTCAACTGCCACATGACCTCCAGCGCCGCCTGGAGGGCGCTCCAGGTGGGCAAGCACATGGAGGAGCTGCCGCAGAGCCTGGAGGCGTTGAGCTCTGGCGACATCGGCTACGCCCACCTGACGACCATCGCCAACACGGCCGACAAGGTCACGGGCTTCGAGGAGTCAGAGCTCCTGCCTCTGGCCAGGGAGCACTCGCCAGGCAAGTTCCACTACAAGGTCATGCACTACCGACATGCCCGCGACAGCAAGGCCTACAACCGCGAGCAAGAGCAGCTGGTGGAGGAGAGCTACCTGCGCCTGAGCACGGCCGAGGATGGCTGCCTGCTGATCAACGGCGTGCTCGACCCGGCCAGGGGTGGTGAGGTGCGGGGCGTACTCGAACCTCTTGCCCGGCCGTCGGGCGCGCACGATGACCGGACCCGCGACCAGCGCATGGCAGACGCCTTCTACGAGCAGCTGACCGCGGGAGGACCGGCCAACGTGCAGGTCACGGCCACGGTCGAGACCTTGCGCGCGATGGCCGGGGCGGCGGGCGGGGAGATGGAGTTCTCCCTGCCCCTGCCCTCGGCGACGGTGCAGCGCCTGGCCTGCGACTCCAGCGTCATGCGCGTGCTCTTCGCGGCCGACTCGCTGCCGGTCGACGTCGGCCGCTCCCGGCGCCTGGTCGACGGCGGCTTGCGCAAGGCCCTGGCGGTGCGCGACAAGCACTGCCAGTGGCCGGGCTGCGAGCGTCCGGCCTCCTGGTGCGACGGCCATCACGTGGTGCACTGGGTGGACGGCGGCGAGACCAACCTCGAGAACACGGTCCTGCTCTGCAAGCGCCACCACCGCATGGTCCACGAGGGTGGATGGAAGCTGATCAAAGTCGAGGGCAAGATCGTGAGCATCGCCCCGACGGTCACGTTCGGCCTGCCGCGAGGGCCAGACTAAGAGTCGATGACGGTCGAGCGGCGAGCGCGTCGGTTCTCCTCCCTGCAGCTGCAACGTGTCGCCCGGCGGTTGATGGACGCTTCTCCCCTCTGCTCGCTTGCGACGGTGTCGCCGCGCGGCCGCGCGCACATCAACCACATGTACTTCGCGTGGAACCAACTCTTCGAGGTTTTCTGGATCTCGGACGCGGACTCCATCCATTCGCGCAACCTCGCGCGAAATCCTTCTGCGGCAGTGACCGTGTACGCGTCCAACCAGGTCTGGGGCAGGCCGGACCGGGGCATCCAGCTCTTCGGGACCGCCGGCGTGACCAGGAGCGCGGAGCCTTACGCCAGGCGGTTCAAGGCGTTCGACGCCGAGGCCAACGACCTTCCCTGCTACCGCTTCCGGCCGCGGACGTTGAAGCTGTTCGACGAGCGGTCGCTGGCCGGCGGCACGCTGGTCACCGCGCGAGTCACGCGGACCGGCCTCGAGTGGGTGAAGACCGAGGTCTGGACCTAGTTACTGGCGGACGATCGCCGCGGCGCCCTTCCTCAGCACGTACTTCTGGATCTTTCCGGTCGCGGTCTTCGGCAGCTCCGGCACGAAAGTGACCCCGTGCGGCGCCTTGAAGTGCGCCAGCCGCTCGCGGGTGAACGCGATCAGCTCGGCCTCGGTCGCCGACGCCCCCGGCTTCAAAACCACGTAGGCGAACGGCGCCTCCCCCCACTTCTCGTGCGGCAGGCCCACGATGGCCGCCTCCTGGACGGCCGGGTGGCGGAGCAGGACGCCCTCGACCTCGATCGAGGAGATGTTCTCGCCGCCGCTGATGATCACGTCCTTGATCCGGTCGCGGATCTCGACGTAACCATCGGGGTGAAGCACGGCTGCGTCGCCGGTGTGGAACCAGCCGTCGCCCATGACCTTCTCGGTCGCCTCCTTGTCGTTGTAGTAGCCCTTGAGGATGACGTTGCCGCGGAAGACGATCTCGCCGAGCGTCTGGCCGTCAGCCGGAACGTCCTGACCCTTGTCGTCCACGACGCGCATCTCGCCGGCGCCGATCATCTCCACACCGGTCCGCGCCTTGATCACGGCGCGGTCCGCCGCGCTCATGGAGGTATGCTCGGGTCGGGGCTCGCAGATGGTGAGGAAGGGCGACGTCTCCGTCAGGCCGTAGACCTGGGTGACCTCCCACCCGAGCTCGCCCTCCATGCGCTCGATCGTCGCCGCGGCCGGGGGCGCGCCGGCGGTGACGACGTGCACGCCGCGGGGCACCTGTCCTCGCACCTCGGCCGGCGCGTTGGCAAGCGAGATCAGCACCGTCGGCGCGGCGCACAGCCAGCCGACCTTCTCCTTGCGGATCAGGTCGAACACGCGCGCCGGCTCGACCTTGGGCAGGCAGATGTGCCGCCCGCCCACCGCCGTGATGATCCACACGAAGGTCCAGCCGTTGGCGTGGAACATCGGCAGCGTCCACAGGTACGTGTCGTCGACGGTGATGTGGAAGTGGACGAGCGTGTCCATCACGTTCATCCAGGCGTTGCGGTGAGTGATCATCACGCCCTTCGGCTTCGCGGTCGTGCCGCTCGTGTAGTTCAGGGCGAGCAGGTCGCTCTCGTCGATCTCAGGTCGCTTGAACTCCGGCCTTGCGCCGGCGATCGCCGCCTCGTAGCCGAGCCAGCGTTTGTCCGGCGCCGGCCCGAGGACGACGAAGTGCTCCACACCCTTCAGCTCATCGCGCACCCCGTCGATCGCGGACACGTAGTCCGGGTGCACGCACAGCACCTTCGCCCCCGAGTGGGAGGTGATGTACACGAAGTCGTCCGCCGTGAGGCGGAAGTTGATCGGCACGAGGACGGCTCCGATCTGGGGTACGGCGTAGAACGACTCGAGCTGCTCGTGCGTATTCGGGGCGATGTAGGCGAGGCGGTCGCCCTTGCGCACGCCCATCCCCTGCAGCGCCGCCGACCAGCGGTCGCACCGGTCGAAGAACTGCTCGTAGGTCAGGCGCAGCTCGCCGTCGACGGCGCCGACACGGTCGCCGTACAGCTTGCGCGTCCGTCTCGCGAACTCCAGAGGTGTGAGCGGCGTCTCCATGTGCCCCTCCTGTTCAGGGATTCAGCATGAGCGCGAAGTCGGTCGACCGGATGCCGCCGACAAACGCGCTGTGGGCCCGCGGCTCGAGCTCTACCGATCGCTCGTAGACGAAGGCGTAGACGTTGTCGAGCGTCCAGTCGCCATAGCCCTGGATGCGAAGGCCGTAACGGAGGCCCTCGTCTTTCAGCCCGCGGGCGTGCAGGTCGGTGGCGCGGGCGTAGATCGCCTTCAGGATGTCGAGCTGCATGCTCAGCTCGGCGATGGTCTTGGCGTCGCCCTCTTCTTCGACCATCTGCTCGACCTGGGCTTCGAGGTCGGCGATCTCCTTCTGGTAGTCGTCCACCTCACGAACGAGTTTAAGACGGTCGCTAGTGGATCAGGTAGTTGGTCGAGATCGCTGCCGCGATGAGGATGGCGATGATGTTGACGACCTTGATCATCGGGTTGATCGCGGGTCCGGCGGTGTCCTTGTTGGGGTCGCCGACCGTGTCCCCGGTGACCGCCGCCTTGTGCGCCTCCGACCCCTTGCCGCCGAGGTGCCCTTCCTCGATGTACTTCTTGGCGTTGTCCCACGCGGCACCACCGCTGGTCATCTGAAGCGCGAGAAACAGCCCGGTCACGATCGCGCCGAGCAGCATTCCGCCCAGGCCTTTTGGTCCGAGGATGAAGCCGACGGCGATCGGCGCGATCACTGGAATGACGCCGGGCAGGATCATCTCCCGCTGAGCTGCGGCCGTCACGATGCGTACTGCCGTGCCGTACTCCGGCCGGCCGGTGCCCTCGAGGATTCCCTTGATGTCCCGAAACTGCCTGCGGACCTCCTCGACGACCAGCCCACCCGCGCGTCCCACGGCGAGCATCGCCAGCGATCCGAACAGGAACGGAAGGATGCCGCCGATGAAGATGCCGGCGATGACGGTTGGGTCGGTCAGCTGGAACTGGACCGCATGGCCGGCTTTCACCAGCTCCTCGTTGTAGGACGCGAAGAGCACCAGGGCTGCCAGTCCCGCCGAGCCGATGGCGTAGCCCTTGGTCACAGCCTTGGTCGTGTTGCCGACCGCGTCGAGCGGGTCGGTGATGGCGCGGACCTCGCTCGGCAGCTTGGCCATCTCGGCGATGCCGCCTGCGTTGTCGGTGATGGGTCCGTAGGAGTCGATGGCGACGATGATGCCCGTCATCGAGAGCATGGCCGTCGCAGCGATCGCGATCCCGTACAGACCGCCGAGCCCATAGCTGATCAGGATGCCCGCGGCGATCACCACCACCGGGAGCGCGGTGGCCATCATGCCGATCGCCTGCCCCGCGATGATGTTCGTCGCGTGCCCGGTCACCGAGGCCTTGGCGATCAGGTGCACGGGCCAGTAGGCGGTCTCGGTGAAGAACTCGGTGATGGCGACGATGAGCACCGTGATCACGACGCCGACCAGGGCCGCGAAGAAAAGGTTTGCCGGGTCGTGGACGCCGTGCGCCGAGCCACCGGCCAGATATCCACCGCCCTTCATGTACGCAGTGACGATCCAGAACCCGACGACCGCGATCGCGACCGCGACCAGCAGGCCGGCGTACAACGCGCCCATGATCCAGCGCGGGTTGAAGATGCGGACGAAGAAAGTTCCGGCGATCGAGCCGACCACGCTGACCGCCCCCAGCAGCAACGGATAGACGACCCAGCCGACCTGGCCCGGGAACAGCAGCGAGCCGAGCAGCATGGCCGCGATCATGGTCACCGCGTAGGTCTCGAACAGGTCGGCCGCCATGCCCGCACAGTCGCCGACGTTGTCACCCACGTTGTCGGCGATGACGGCGGGGTTGCGCGGATCGTCCTCGGGGATCCCGGCCTCCACCTTGCCCACCAGGTCCGCACCGACATCCGCGGCCTTGGTGTAGATCCCGCCGCCCAACCGGGCAAAGACCGAGACGAGGCTCGCGCCAAAGGCGAGGCCGACCAGCGCCTCGGGCTTCTTGAAGACGAGATACGCGGCAGCGACGCCCAACAGTCCGAGTCCGACGACCATGAACCCGGTCACGGCGCCACCGCGGAAGGCGACCTCGAGCGCGGCGTTCAGACCGCGGCGCGCCGCCTCCGCTGTGCGTAGGTTCGAGCGGACCGCGATGTTCATGCCGACGTAGCCGGCGGCAGCCGAGAGCACCGCGCCGACGATGTAGAGACCGGCCGTCGTCCAGTCGATGAAGAAGCCGATGACGATCGCGATGACCACGCCGATGATCGCGATGACCGTGTACTGGCGGTTCAGGTAGGCGGCTGCCCCTTCCTGGATGGCCGAGGCGATCTCGCGCATGCGGTCGTTGCCCGTCGGCTGGTTGAGGACGAGGTAGATCAGGACGACGGCAAAGACAACCGCGGCCAGTCCCCCGGCCACGCCAAACCAGGCTGTACTTGGGTCCATCTACCTCCCTCTAGTCGCGGAGCGAAGAGATCGCCGCGCCGACCGATGTTAAAGGAACCGCAAGGATCACCAGGCGAGCTCAAACCGATCGAGCTTTCCGGACGCGCTCGACCACCGGGTGTCGACGCGGTCGACGCGGGCCATCCTCGGGCCTTGCTCGGCGGCGCGCCTGAGCTCCTCGAGGCGGTCTCGCGGCCCCTCGGCGACCAGCTCCACCGTGCCGTCGTCGTTGTTGCGCACCCAGCCGCGCAAGTCGAGCTCCCTCGCTTTGTGCTGGAGGAAGTAGCGGAACCCCACACCCTGCACGTCGCCGTGGACGACGGCGTGCAATCGCTCCATGTCTCTATGCTGCACCGATGCCGCAATCGAGCATCGTTGCGATTGGCGACGAGCTCGTGGGCGGTTTCACCGTAGACACCAACTCGCACTGGATGGCGGAGCGCCTTCGCCTGCTCGGCTATCCGGTCAAGCGAGTGACCCAGATCCGCGACAAGCCCGGCGAGATCATGGAGCAGCTGGGCCGCGAGCTCGAAGACCCCGACCTCACCGACGTCTTTCTCAGCGGCGGCCTCGGGCCCACGCCCGACGATCGGACTTTTGCAGCGCTCGCCGAAGCGCTGGGCAGGGAGCTGGTCGTCTGGGACGAGACCCGCGCGCGCATCGAGCGGAGGGTGCAGCGAATGCACGCGATGGGCCTGCTCGAGTCGCCCGACGTGACCGAGGGCAACCTGCGCATGGCGCGCATCCCTGCGCACCCGAACCACGTCTTCAGAAACCGGCGCGGGATGGCGCCCGGGGCGCTCTACGAGGTGAAGGGCAAGCGGATCTTCGTCCTGCCTGGGGTGCCCATGGAGATGAAGGGCATCTTCACCGAGGAGATCGAGCCCGAGTTCCTGACTTCCGGCAACGCCGCCACGGTGCGGGAGCTGAGGTTCACCTTCGCCGTCGAGGCGCGCTTCTACCCCCTGATGCGCGACCTCGAGGAGAGATACCCCGACGTCTCGGTCGGGTCGTATCCCAACTTCGAAACCAAGGAGCTGGTGATCCGTGTGCTTGGGCTTGACCCCAAGCGCGTCGATGAAGCGTTGGACGTGATCAGGAGGAAGGCGCCCGTATGAAACCTCGAGTCATCTGTGTGCCAGGCAGCGTCGCGCCGGCGGCGCAGCGCTACAAGCCGCTCCTCGACGGCGTCGCCGGGGAGGCCGACCTCCACCTCAAGGACCTCGAGGTCTACCGGGAGGCGAAGCCGCCGGCCGGCTACTCGATCGACGAGGAGCTGAGCGCCGTCGACCGGCTGGCCGACGGCCTCGGGCTGGACCGGTTTCACCTCCTCGGTTATTCAGGCGGGGGCTTCATCTCCCTCGCCTACGCGGGCACGCGACCGAAGCGGATCCTGAGCCTCTCCCTCTTCGAGCCGGCCCAGATCCCGGGCACCTTGACCGAGGCGGAGGAGGCTTTCTTCGCGGCGCTGAGACAGAAGCTCGACGGCCTGGAAGGCGACCAGTTCATGGCGGCCTTCGTGCGCGAGCAGGTGAAACCGGGCGCCGTGCTGGCCCCGCCGCCGCCAGGGCCGGTTTCGCCCGAGATGCAGAAGCGGCCCGCCGGCATCGCCGCCCTGATCCGCGCGTTCGAGGCGTATGAATTCGACCGCGAGATGCTGCGGGCGGCGCCCTTCCCAGTTTTTTACGGCTACGGCGACCTGTCGCATCCGGAGCAAGCCCTGAAGGCGGGGATACTCGCGCAGCTGTTCGCGGACATCCGGGTCCACAGGTACGCCGGCGTCCATCACTTCGTGCCGCCGGAGATGATCTACACGCCCGACCACGTGCGGCTGCTGCTCGAGCACTGGCGGCGGGCCGAGGAGCTAGTGCCCCAGCTTCCGTAGGAGCAGGGCGCGCTCCGCCGGGTTCTGGCACAGCTCGAGCGCCCGTCTGCGCGCCTCTGTGGCCAGCGCGGCCTCGCCCAACTCGTCCAGGAGCTCGGCGCGCGTGGCGTGGAAGAGGTGGTAGTCGCCGAGCGCCAGCGCGAGGTCGTTGACCTCGCCCAGGGCCACCTGCGCGCCGCGGACGTGGCTCAATGCCACCGCCCGGTTCAGGCGCACCACAGGCGAGTTCGCGGATCGGAGCAGAGCGTCGTACAGGGTCACCACCTGCTCCCAGTCGGTCGTCTCCCACGAGGGCGCCTCGGCGTGCACCGCCGCGATCGCGGCCTGGAGCTGGTACGGACCAGGGCGCCGCATCAGCGCGGCCGTGTCGAGCGTGCGCAGTCCCTCGGCGATCGCCTCCTGGTCCCAACGCGAGCGGTCCTGCTCAGGAAGCAGGACCATCTCCCCGGCCGCGTCGAAGCGCGCGGCCGAGCGGGCCAGGTGCAGCTTCATCAGCGCGAGCAGTCCGAGCACCTCGGCCTGGCTGGGCAGGAGGCGGTCGAGGAGCCTGGTTAGCCACAGCGCGTCGTCGGCGAGGTCGCGCCTCATCCCGGCCCCCGTGCCGCGGCTCAAGTAGCCCTCGTTGAACATCAGGTAGAGGACCGCGAGCACGGCTTCCAGGCGCGCCGGAAGCTCAGCGCCTTCAGGCACGCGATACGGAATGTTTGCGGCGACGATCTTGCGCTTGGCCCGGACGATGCGCTGGGCCATCGCCGGCTCGGAGACGAGGAACGCGGCCGCGATCTCCTGGGTGGTGAAGCCGGCGACCGCGCGCAGCGTGAGCGCGACCTGGGCCTCCTGGGGAAGCGCGGGGTGGCAGCAGGTGAAGATCAGGCGCAGCCGGTCGTCCGCCTCCACCGGGTCACCAACCACGCTCGAACGCTCCAGGATCAGGACCTTCTCGGCATACCGCCTGTCGCGGCGCAGCAGGTCGATGGCGCGCCGGCGCGCGGTCGTCATCAACCACGCGCCGGGGTTGTCGGGTATGCCCTGGTCCGGCCATCTCTCCAGCGCCGTGACGAGGCTGTCCTGGACCACCTCCTCGGCGATGTCGAAGTTGCCCAGGATCCGCACCAGCGCGGCTGTCAGGCGCCCGGCCTCCTCGCGGAAGACCGCGACGACGGCTGCCTCCGTCGCGTTTCGTGGGCCGCTCAGTCCCTATCGCTCCGCCGCCGGCCAGACCTCGACCGGTCCCGAGGGCCATGCCTTGGCCATCTCGAGGGCCTCGTCCCGATCCTTGACCTCGACGATCGCAAAGCCCCCGATGATCTCCTTGGACTCGATGAACGGACCATCGACGACGACACGGTTTCCGCTCGGTCCACGCACGGTGGTGACTGTGTGCGGGCCCTGGAGCTGCTCGCCGCCGACGACCTTGCCGTCGCCCATGTAGCGGCCGAACCATTGGCCGGCCGCAGCCATGGCGGCGGCACGCTCTTCCTTCGAGTGGCGGTCCCACCGGTCCTGGTCTTCCTGGGTGCCGACGAACATCAGGACGTATTTCATGACCGCGCCCTCTCCTGGTCCTGCGAGTGGTCGACGACCGGCCGGATCTCGACCGTGCCCGGCCACTCCTTGGCCATGGCCAGCGCCTCGTCGAGGTCGGCCACCTCGATCTCGGCGTAGCCGCCGATCACCTCTTTGGACTCGATGAACGGACCGTCAGTGACCGTGACCTTGCCGTTTCTGCGCGAGACCGTGGTTGCGGTGCTCGGGCCCTGCAGCTCGTGGCCGCCGACGATCTTTCCGGACTTCGAGTACTTCTCGAACCACTGCCCCGACTTCTCGTAGTCGGCCATCGTCTGCTCTTTGGCCGCGCCCTCGAGCTGGTCCGCACCCTCCATCGTGCCGCCGAACAACAAAACGTATTTCATGGCTTACCTCCTGCCCAGTACGACGAAGAGCGCTAGGGGAAATCGACTACGAGCCGGTGAACTCCGGCTCTTGCTTGCTCAGAAAGGACATGATGCCGATCGCGGCATCCATGCTCAGGGCCGCGCGGGCGAAGTCTTCGGACTCGATGTTCAGCGCGTCGTCCAGGCGGAGGTCCTGGCCCCGGCGAACCGCGTCCTTGATCATCGCGATCGCAAACGTCGGCGCCTTGGCGAGCCGGCCGGCGAGCTCCTCCACCGTGGCCTGGAACTCATCGGGGGACACGGCGCGGTCGACCCAGCCCGCGGCCTCGGCCTCTTTCGCCGACAGTCGCGTCGACAGGATGAGGTAAGGAAGGGCACGCGCCTTGCCGATCAGGCGCGGCAGGCGCTGGGTGCCTCCGGCGCCGGGGATGATGCCCAGCGAAGACTCGGTCTGGCCGATCTTGGAGCGCCCGTCCTCGACCATGACCCGAAAGTCGCAGCAAAGCGTCAGCTCGCTGCCGCCGCCGAGCGCGTGGCCGTTGATGGCCGCGATCACCGGCTTCGGACACCGCTCGATGGCCATGAAGTGGTGGTTCATCCGGCGCATGAACAGCGCTATCTGGTCGGTGGCGTCCGGCGCCTCGCGGTCGATGCCCATCATCGAGGTCAGGTCGGCGCCGACGCTAAAGTACTTCTCGTACTCCGACGCCAGCACCACGACGCGGACCGACGCGTCCTTGCCCAGCTCGTCGAACGCGGCCGCGAGCTCCTGCATCAGGTCTTCAGCGATCGCGTTGTTGCCCTTGCGGTGCATGACGACGCGGGCGACAGCGCCCTCGCGCCTGACGTCGACGAGCTCGCCCATCGCCGGCCTAGGCCGTGAACAGCGGGATGCCGCCCGCGACCTCGATCACCGCGCCCGTGATGTAGCCGGCCTCCTCGGTGCACAGGAACGCGATCGTGCTGGCGATGTCCTCGGGCTGGCCGAAGCGCTTGAAAACGGTCCTCGACTTGAAGCGCTCGTACATCGGGTTGTTGGCGGCGGCAGCCTTGCCCGCCTCGGACTCGATGATGCCCGGCGCGATCGCGTTGGACGTGATGTTGTGCCGGCCGCCCTCAAGCGCGGCCGTCCTGGCCAGGCCGATCAGGCCGGCCTTGGTCGACGAGTAGCTCGCCTGGCCGAAACCGCCAAGGGTGCCGGCGACCGAGGACATGAAGATCAGCCTGCCCCACTTGTTCTCGACCATGTAAGGCCATACCTCTTTCGTGCAGTTGAAGGCGCCGGTGAGGTTGACCTTCACATCGCGGTCCCACAGCTCGTAGGACTGGTTGGGGATCTGGGCCGCGTGGTCGAGCGTGGCCGCGTTGTTGATCAGGATGTCGATCTTGCCGAACTCGTCCTTGACCTTCTTGAAGACCTCTTTGACCTGGTCGCGGTTGGTGACGTCCATCTTGATGGCGAGGGACTTGCGTCCCATCTTCCGGATCTCCTCGGCGGTTGCGTTGGAGTGAACCCAGCCCTGCGACACCGCGACCTGGGCCAGCATGCTGCCCTGCGACTCGGCCGTTTGCTGCAGGTTGGGGTCGTCCTCGACGAGGACGTCCGTGATGACGACGTCGGCGCCCATGCTCGCGAGCGTCAGCGCGTCCTGGCGGCCGAGGCCGCGCGACGCACCGGTGACGACCGCGACCTTGCCTGTCAGGTCAAACATTCATCAGCCTCTCAATTTGATGGCCGCGCGCTGGCCGGCGATGGCGCGCGAGATGACAAGCCTCTGGATCTCCGCCGTGCCCTCCCAGATCTGGTAGATCTTGGCGTCCCGAAACCACTTCTCGACTGGGTACTCCTTGATGTACCCGTAGCCGCCGAGAACCTGGATGGCGTCGGTCGTGACCTCCATCGCCACGTCGGCGGCGAAGCACTTGGCCATCGAACCCTCGGCGCGCTCGAACGCGTCGCCCCGCGTGGCCATCCAGCCGGCGCGCCAGATGAGCAGGCGTGCGGCGTCGATCTTCATCGCCATGTCGGCGAGCTTGAAGCCCACAGCCTCGTGCTGCCAGAGGGGCTTGCCGAACTGCTTGCGGTCCTGGGCGTACTCGAGGGCGAACTCGTAGGCCGCGCGCGCGATGCCGAGCGCGCCGGCGGCTACCCCCGGACGCGTCGCCTCCAACGTCGCCAAGGCGCCGAGCGCTCCAGGGCCCGCACCGTCTGCGCCCGGCTCGCCGCCGAGGCGGTGGTCGAGCGGAACGTGGCAGTCCTCAAGGATGACCTGCGCGGTGTGGCTGGCGCGGACGCCCAGCTTCTTCTCCTTGCGGCCCATGCGCAGCCCCGGCGTGTCCTTCTCGACCAGGAACGAGGCGATCCCCGCCGGGCCTTTCGACGGGTCGGTGTTGGCGTAGATGACGTGGTAGTCGGCGATGCCGCCGTTGGTGCAGAACTGCTTGGTGCCGTTGAGCACGTAGCCGTCGCTCACGCGCGTCGCGCGCGTCTTCATCGCCAGCGCGTCGGAGCCCGAGTCCGGCTCGGTCAGTCCCAGCCCGCCGAGCACCAGCCTGTCGGGGTTGGTGAACTCGGGCAGCCAGCGCCTCTTCTGCTCGTCCGTGCCGCTCGCACGGATGCCAGCCATCGCCAGCGCCATCGACTGGATGCACACCGCGATGCCGGCGCACCCCCAGCTCAGCTCCTCGTTGAGGATCAGCTCGGTCAAGAAGTCGAACCCCTGCCCGCCGTACTCCTCGGGTAGAAACGCCGCCGGGCTCAGGCCGAGCCGGTGCGCCTTCGTGACGACCTCGTAGGGAAACTCCTCGGACTCGTCAAATTCAGCCGCGACCGGCCGGATCTCCCTCTCGGCGAAATCGTGGGCCAGCGCCTGGATCGCCTTCTGCTCGTCCGACAGCGAGAACTCGAGGGTCACGGTTCGTACTCCGCCGCCGCCTTCGTGAGCACCGTCTCGCCGCGCTGGTTGACCGCCTTCAGCTCCAGCCTGCCTTCGCCCGCCGGCTCGGCCGAGAACGTCACCGTGTCGCCCGGCGCAACCATGCCGGCGAATCGCACCGCGAGCCTGCGCAGCCGCTGCGGCCCACCCGCGGCCTCGGCCGCGACGGTCGCGGCGATGCCCATCTGGAGCATGCCGTGAGCGATCAGGCCCGGAAGGCCGACCGAGCGGGCGAAGTCCTCGTCGAGGTGGATCGGGTTGTGGTCGCCCGAGGCCTGGGCGTACGCCGCGATCTGGTCCCTGGTGAACGTCACCTGGCGTTCGCTCACGAGCGAATCACAAAGAGGGCACGCGAACGGCAGACCGGCTCGTTTCGCGCGTCGCTGGTCTCCGTCTCCAGGGACACGAAGCGCATTCCCCTTCGGCTCGTGTCCGACGCCACGTGCGCGCGCGACGTGACCGTCTCCCCCACCCGGGGATGTCGCGTCCACTCGAACTCCTGCTCGGCGTGCAGCAGGCGGGCGAGATCGACCGCCGCGTCTTCGTCGCCGAAGAGCTGCGGTGCGGTCGTCCCTAGCGAGTAGACGGTGGCGAACGTCGGCGGCACGCCGTCCGCCGGGTCGGCGCCGATGGCGCGCGCAAACGCGTCGACACGCTCGCGCTCGATCTCGAAGCTCACCGCCGGATACGTCCGGCCGGCGACAACGCCCACGGGAAGAAGACTAATCGAGCGTCGTGCTGCGACCCGGCCGGCGGAAGCGCGCCAGCACGCGGCGCACCAGCATCGGCCGCAGCGCCGTCCACGCCTCCATGATCGAGGCGCGCGACGTGGCCGCGACGTCGGGCGGCGCGTATGCCGCCACCACGAATCCGCTCGCCAGCTGGCCGACGGGTTGGGCCGCCTCCGGGAAGGTGCGCTGCAGCCGGCGACCGAGCTCCAGAGGCGTCTCGCCCGGCCGCCGCCTGGCGCCGGCGAGGCTCGCAAGGGTGAGCATGCGCTTCCACACCGTCGTCACCGTGCGCGGGCGCAGGTAGCGCGAGAGCACCACGAGCAGCAGGAGCAGGAGGGCGACGAAGACGCCGAAGATGCGCATCAGCGCGGTCGCGTCGAGGGCGCCGATGTGGAACCCGTTGCCGCCCAGGGCGGAGTCCCCGCCGAGGTTGCGCTCGCCGCGGGCCGAGCCGTCGCCGGGTGTCGGGCCGGTGGTGGTGCCCCCCGGGCCGATCGGGGTGTCGCACCCGTTGTCGCGGAAGCAGGGGTTGAGGCCGGTCTGGCCGCGCTGGATCACCTGGTACACGTTCAGGGTGTCGGCGGTCGGCTCGAAGGGAATCCAGCCGTAGTTCGGGAAGTAGACCTCAACCCAGGTATGGGCGTCCTCGCCGCGGACCACGAACGCGTTGACGGTGGTGTCGAAGGTGCCCTTGCCGAACCCGTTGACGAGGCGGGTCGGGATGCCCAGCGAGCGGAGCATGTCCCCCATCGCCGTGGCGAAGAACTCGCAGTAGCCCTTGTGCGAAGTGAAGAGGAAGTAGTCGATCGGGTCGAAGCCGTCGGGCGTCCTCGCATCGAGGGAGTACTCGAAGTTGCGCGAGTCACGGAGGTAGGCCTCGATCGCGGCAGCCTGGTCGTAGGGAGTCCTGGCCCCCGCGGCGTCGACGATGCTCTGCGCGAGCGCGTGGATCTTGTCGATCACGGCAGGCGCGCGGTAGCCGCGCTGCGGCAGGTGCGAGTACTGGTCGAGCCACGCCGGGTAGCTCGTGCCCGCGGCCTCGAGCTCGGAGGTGTTGGCGGTCGAGTACGCGACCGTCGCGGTGTACACGCCCGCGGAGCTGTTCGGCTGGACGCTGCTCAGGCGGTCGACGGAGTAAAGGAGGGCGCTCTGAGGATCGCGCCCTGTGATCGGGACCTGGCTGCCCATGGTCACCCGATCGACCTTGTCCAGCTGCCCCGGATAGAAGACGATGTCGGAGTTGCCGATCGGCGGACGCAGCATCCTCACCTGCACACCGGCGATCGCGAGCTTCTGGTAGTCCTCCGCGTAGAGGTAGGTCTGGTTCTTGCCCACCAGCTGCTTCAGCCCGGCCTGGTTGGGATAGCGCCACTCCCCGCCGAACGTGAGCGTCTCGTCGACGCCGCGGAAGTACAGCGGGCCGGCGTAATCGCCGATCACCGTGTAGGTGAAGACCACGTCGCGCGTCCTCGTCAGCGAGCCGTTCAGCTTGACGTCGTCGCTGAAGCCCGTGACCCCGGCGCCGCCGCGGGTGCCGACGAAGCCCGGGTGGCTGAGCCGCTGCTGGAGCTGCGCCCAGCTCGAGAAGAGGCCCGAGGTGACGTCGAGGGTCCTGTCGGCCGTCGAGAGCGGCGGCAGCATGATGCCGACGACGATCAGTCCCGCCATCGCCACCAGTCCGCTCTCCCAGAAATCCCAGCGCGCGTCGCCCGTCAGCTTCACGCTCGCGCGCGCCGCGCTGGCGATCGAGCCGGTGTAGTTGCTCCACAGCAGCAGAGCGAGCGTGAGGACGAGCATCGCCAGCGTGTAGCCGTTCTGGTCGTCGGGGACGTTGAGCACGTTGGTCGCGAAAGCCGCCGCGCCGGGGATCAGGCCGAGCATCGGCTTGCGCCAGCGCAGGACGCACCAGCTCAGCCACGCGCCGGTCACCCACATGAGCAGGCAGATGAGAACCAGGAAGAACGAAGGGTCCTGGCCCGCGGCGCCGTCGGTGACGCGCTGCCACCAGACGTTGACGAGCTGCAGGCCAGGGACGTCGGTCGGGTGGCGGGCGTGGATCTGCGGCCACGCGCCCGCGAACGCCACCACCGGCGCGAGCACAAATGCCAGGCCGAGGGCGATGAAGTCGCGAACAGGGGTCAACGCCAGCACGCCCATCAGGAGCGCGCCGGCAAGCGCGATCGGGGTGATGACTTCGATGCCGGGCACCCAGTTGACGGTGGTCGTCGAGCGAGCGACCGTGATCGTCAGCAGGAGGACGAGCGCGGCCGTCCAGAACCGGCCGCCGTCCATCGACTCGCGCGCGTTCTCCCAGAGTTGGGCCACGCGGCCGGTGCGCTCCGCGAACGCGGCCTCCGGACCTACGAGCCGCGTCTCAGGCGATACGTATCGCATCCCTGGTCCTCACGAGCCGCGCGAAGTCGTCGCCCGCGCGCACCACGTAGAGGTCGACGTCCTGGCCCAGGTCAAAGCTGGGGTTCTGGTCCGGTCCGCCGAAGCTGGAGGCGTCGAGGTAGAAGACGATCAGGCTCGACCGGCGGCCGCGGACGGCCTGCATCAGCCGCACCCAGTCGGGGTCGGCGCTGGGCGTGATGACGGCGATCGCCCGCCGGGGCAGTCGCCGGATGCGGTCCCACGCCAGCGTCTGGGTGAGGGGCGTCCGCCCGTCGGCCTGGCAGACAGCGAGGTAGTCCAGGATCAGCCGGTCCTGGCGCACCGCGCGGTGCGGCTCGAGGATGGTGCCGCGCGAGTCGTTGGCGATCAGCCCGACCTGGCGGCCGCGGCTGTGTACCTGAGAGGCCATCGAGGCGGCGAGGCTAACGGCGTACTCGACCGTCGACTCCTCGCCGTCGCCGAAGTGCACACCGCGGTCGAGGTCGAGGAGGATCCAGAGGTCGGTGGTCAGCGGCAGCTCGAAGGTCTTGGACATCAGCCGCTGGTGCTTGGCCGAGAGCGGCCAGTGGATGCGGCCGAAGCTGTCCCCGGTCGCATAGTCGCGCACGCCGCCTGTCTCGGGCGGGTAGTCCGCCCACGCCCCGAAGGCGGTCGAGGTGCCGGCCTGCTGCGAGCTGGGCGTGACCAGGTCGGGGATCGGCCGCACCCGCGGGTAGACGAGGATCGAGGTGCGCTGGTTGAGCTTCATCTCGCGGTCGAAGAGGCCGAACGGCTCGCGCACGCGAAGCGACGTCGGACCCAGCGCCATCCAGCCGCGCCGGCGGTAGACCCCGCGCGCCTTCCAGCGCACCAGCTCGTGCCCCAGCGAGATGACGCGGCCGGGCTGGTAGTCGGGGATCTGGCTCAGGTCGCGGACCTCGACCCAGGGCGCCGGCACCCAGCCCTTGCGCTGGACCTCGAAGACCTCCTCGAACACCTCGCCCACAGTCGGCGTGCCCGGATCGACGCGTCGCGAGACCGTGACGCCGCGCATCGCCAGCCGCGGCCAGAGAAACGCAATCACAAAGAGCAGGCAAAGCGCGTAGGCGAACGCGTACGCGGGCCTGATCGCGGTGAGGTACGTAAAGAAGAGGAGCAGGCTGAGCGCACCGGCGAGGGCGACCTTGCTCATGCGGCTAAGCCGTTCTAGGGTTACCCGTCGTAGGCCATCTGGGGCACGTGCTCGCGCTCGAGCAGCCCGGCGACGAGCTTGCCGGCGCTCTGGCCCTGCATCTCCGCATTCGGCCGCAGGATGATGCGGTGCGCGAGCACGCTCTCCGCCAGCTTCTTGACGTCGTCCGGGAGCACGTAGTTGCGGCCCTCGATCGCGGCCAGCGCCTGGCTCGCGTGGTAGAGGTGCAGCGTGCCGCGGGTGCTCGCGCCGAGCGCGACCTCGGGGTTGCCGCGGGTCCGGCCGACCAGGCGCGCGATGTACTCGCGCAGCTCAGGCTTGACGAAGACTTCGCGAACCGCGCTCTGCGCTGACGTCAGCTCGTTGGGCGAGACGACGGGCTGCAGCTCCTCCATCGGCGACTCGACCTTGTGCTGGTTGAGGAGGTTCGCCTCCTCCTTCTCGCTGAGGTAGCCGAGCCTCACCTTCATCAAGAACCGGTCGAGCTGCGCCTCGGGCAGCGGGAACGTGCCCGAGTACTCGACGGGGTTCTGGGTCGCCATGACCATGAACGGCTTGGGCAGGACGTGCGTGTCGCCGTCGATCGTGACCTGCCGCTCCTCCATGGCCTCCAGCAGCGCCGCCTGGGTCTTGGGCGAGGCGCGGTTGATCTCGTCGGCGAGCAGGATCTGCGCGAACACGGGCCCCGGCCGGAACTCGAACTCGTTGGTCTTCTGGTTGAAGGCCCGCACGCCGGTCACGTCCGATGGCAGAAGGTCGGGGGTGAACTGGATGCGGCGGAAGGTGCAGTCGAGGGACCGGGCCAACGATTTGGCGAGCATCGTCTTGCCAACGCCGGGGACGTCCTCGATCAACAGATGACCCTCGCAGAGGAGGGTCACCAGGCACAGCTTGACCTCCTCCTCCTTGTTGACGATGGCGCGACTCACGTTCTCCATGAACGAGTCGGCGACCCTGTTGACGATCTCCGCGGCCCCCATTCCTCTCGGGATTATAGGTGCGCCATCTTGGAGCCCCATCTCAGGTCAATACGGTCGTGGGTTGCGTTCGGTTCCGCATGGCGTCACGACGCCGGCGGGATTACGAAGACCTCACTGAATCCGGGACCGTCGAACTGAAAGGCCACGCATCCGGACGAGCCGGCCGGAAGTCCGACGTTGACCTGCCAGGCGACGTAATTCTCCGAGCCCTGGAAGTACACCTCTGGAGGGTTGGTGTCCGCCGGCGGGTTGCTCGTGTCCAGCACCACTTCCCGATGCTGTGTCGCGCGGCGAGTTTCGTTGCAGCGGCGTTACCGGCGGGCGCGCCCGTACGTAAGGTCACACAGATGAAGGCTGCGCTTGCGCTGGTCATGCTCTTGACGCTTGCGTGCGGGTCGGCCACCCCCGGGCCCATCGGAAGCCCGCTGAGCGTGCCACAGCTTCAGTTCCGCGTCCTGGACGCCGTGGGCAAGCCCGCCTGGTGCGACCCCGACTTCTACCCGCTCGGGCATCCGGAGATGCCCAACGCGATCGCTCAGTACCCGGCCATCAAGGCCGACACGGCGACCTACGCCGCCATCGTGGAGCACGAGCACCTGCCGTCCGGGAGCCTGACCGACGAGCAGAAGCTCACCGTCTATCGGGCCTGGAAGCTGCTGCGCCCGGTGAGCCTCGCCCGGGATGGCGACCACTACACGTTCGACTACACGGTCGCGGGCCAGACCTCTTATGAGCGCGTGTCGGGCACGGTCGCGATCGATGGCATAGTCACCGTCCGGTCACGCGCGCCCGGGCAGCGGCCCAACTGCCCGATCTGCCTCGCCGCGTCGACCATGATCGCGACCCCCGGGGGGGCGGTTCGGGTCACCGAGCTGCGCGTCGGCGCGATCGTCTGGAGCCAGGACGCGGCAGGACGGCGGGTCGCTGAACCGGTGCTGGAGGTCGGCTCCATGGAAGCGCCAGACGGCCACCGCATGGTCCACCTTGCGCTCGCCGACAGCCGCGAGCTTTATGCGTCGCCCGGGCACAGGACCGCTGACGGTCGCCCGCTTGGCGCCCTCAAGACCGGCGATCCACTTGACGGCTCGACCGTGGCGCTCTGGGAGCTCGTCCCGTACGCGGGCTCGCGGACCTACGACCTTCTTCCCGCGGGACCGACGGGGTACTACTGGGCGGACGGCATCCCCCTCGCCTCGACCCTGCGCTAGGAGACTTCCTCTTCCTCCACCAGCCGCAGGTGGCTGCTGACGTCCAGGCCCAGGTGCCGGGCGAAGAAGCCGGCCACCCGCTCCACGTAGAGCGGCCGGTCGGCGAAGTAGGCGCCGGTGTGCGGCGCGCCCTGCACGATCCAGATCTCGCGCGGCCCGCGGTAGGCGTCGTAGAGACGGCGGCTGTGGTTGACGTTGGTGATCGCGTCCGCGCCGCCATGGATGAAGAAGAGCGGCCGCGGCTCGAGCGCCGACAGCACGTCCAGCGGCCGGCACGCGGCGAGGGTCGAGCGGGTGCGGAGCCAGAACATCAGACCGGCCAGCCACACGAACGGCGTCCCCGGAAGCTTGCTCCCGCTGCGCACGTTCTCGACGAGCAGCCTGCGCAGGTCGCTGAACGGGCTGTCGAGCACGAGCGCCTGGACGCCGGGCTCGCCGGCCGCCCCGAGGAGAGAGACGACGGCGCCCATGGAGTAGCCGAGGAGGCCTATGCGCGCGTTGGGGATGCGCTTGCGCGCGAAGGCGATCACCGCCTGCAGCTCGAGCACTTCCTTGATGCCGAACGTGATCGGCGCGCGGTCGCTGCCGGGCATGCCGCGGTACGAGTACAGGATCACGTTGAATCCTTTCCGCCACAGCGCGACGGCGATCCCCATCGCGCCCTGGCGCTGACCCTTGTGGCCCCCGGAGACGATCACGGTCTGCGGAGACCCGGGCTGGCGAAAATGCCACGCGCCGAAGTTGATGCCATCCGCGGCGACCAGGTCGACGTCCTCGTAATCGGCCTGGAACTCGAACGGCGTGAACGTGAAGTCGTCCAGCCAGACCGGCCGAGGGGGCAGGAACGCCTGCCTGTAAACCTGGAACGACACGGCGACATAGAGCAGCGCCAGACCGACCGCGACCAGGATCCCGAAGGCGAGAGGGCTCACTTCACTGGGCTCGAAGCTTAATTAGAACGCCCCGGAGGTGAGCTTCTGGCGGCTTCCGCGCGCCTGCCGGCCGCGCTCTCCTCGTACCGTCCGAGGACGAAGAGGAGAAGGCTCAGCCGGTTGAGCCACCGCCCGACGTCCCTGTTGGTGAGGCCACCCTCGCGAGCGAGGGTGACGCAGCGCCGCTCCGCCCGGCGGGTGATCGCGCGGGCCAGGTCGAGCGCGGCAGAGGCGGGCGTGGCGCCGGGCAGGATGAACTCGCGGGGCATGGGCGCGGCCTCCTCGAGCTCGCGCATCAGGACCTCGAGGCGCGCCACCTCCGCGGGCCCTGTCACGACGAACTCCTTCCCCGCCTCGGGGTTGGTGCCCAGCTCGGAGCCGACGGCGTACAACCCGCGCTGGAGCTCCTCGCACACCTCCTGGACGCGGCGGTCGGCCGTGAGCGCTCGCGCCAGACCCAGGGCGCTCGATGCCTCGTCGAGCGTTCCATAGGCCTCGACTCGCAGGTCGTCTTTGGCGACACGGCCGCCGCCCAGAAGCCCGGTGGTGCCGTCGTCCCCGCTCCCCGCCAGGTCGGCGAGTCGCTTCGAGCGCTTAGACGAAGACTTGCGTGAGCTCGTAGAGCTCCTTGGGCACGCGCCGGGTCTCCTTGATCACCTCGGTGAGCGGCACGACCTCGACCTCGCCGTTGCGGCGGATGGGGATCACGCCGCTCTTGCCCTGGACGATCAGCTCCACCGCCGCTACACCGAGGCGCGTGGCCCAGATCCTGTCGACCGGGGAAGGCGATCCACCCCGCTGCAGGTGGCCCAGCACGGTGACGCGGGTCTCGAATCCCGTCTCATGCTCCACCGCGCTGGCGAGGATGTCACCGACTCCCCGCTTGGCAAGGCGGACGTGCCCGAAGGCGTCCTTCTCCGCCTCGCCGCCCAGCTCCCGGTCCAGCTCGGGGATGTGCGCCCCCTCGGCCACGACGATGATGCTGAACAGCTTGCCCTCGCCGCGGCGCCGGTAGAGATGGGCGACCACGTCGGGGAGCGTGATTTCGAACTCCGGGATGATGACCAGGTCTGCCCCGCCAGCCACGCCCCCCATCAGGGCGACCCAGCCCGTGTCGCGTCCCATGACCTCGACGACCATCACGCGGTGATGCGCGGAGGCGGTTGTGTGCAGGCGGTCGAGCGCCTCGGTGACGACGCCCACGGCGGTGTCGAAGCCGATGCAGAACTCGGTCGTGGCCAGGTCGTTGTCGATCGTCTTCGGCACGCCGACGGTGGGAAAGCCGGCCTCGTGCAGCTTGGCTGCGACGCCGAGCGTGTCGTCGCCACCGATGGGTACGAGAGCTGTGACGCCGTGATGTCGCAGCGCCTTGATGACGCGCTCGATCCCGTCCTTCTCCTTGGCCGGGTTGGTGCGCGAGGTGCCGAGGATGGTGCCGCCCGTGGGCAGGATGCCGCGCACGTCGGCCGGAGTCAGCTCGTCGATCAGGCCTTCCTCGAGGCAGCCCGCCCAGCCGTTCTTGACGCCGCTGACCTGGTGCCCGAGCTGGAAGGCGCGCCGCGCCACCGCCCGGATCGCCGCGTTGAGCCCGGGCGCGTCGCCACCGCCGGTGAGGATCCCGATGCGCACGGCGAACAGATTAAGCGCTCGCCGAAACTCTCTCTAGTAGCTCGGCCATAGACACCTCGGCCAGGGAATTGAGGACCAGATCCGCCTGGCTCATGTCCAGGCGCGCCGTGATCGAGTTCGGCACTGCGACGCACCTCATCCCGGCGCGCTTGGCCGCCGCCACGCCATTGGGCGAGTCCTCGATGGCGATCGCCTCCGTGGCGAGCACGCCCAGGCAATCGAGCACGGCGAGGTAGAGGTCGGGCTCCGGCTTGGCGTGGGCGACGTCGTCGCGACACCGCACGCAGCGGAAGCGGTCGAGGATGCCGAGGCGCGCGAGGTGCCCGCGCACCCACTCCTGGGTCGAGCTCGACGCGACCCCGAGCTCGAGCCCGCGCTCCCGCGCCGCGTCCAGGTGCTGGACGACGCCGGGCAGGACGGCGTTGGCGAGGATCATCTCCGTGCGCCGGCCCAGGCGGCGGTCGAGAACATCCTTGGGCAGCGGCCGTCCGAGCCGCTCCTCGAGGTGGTGCTGCGGATGAAATCCGGTCGTGGTCGAGCCCACGGTCTGGATCCACCTCTCGAACGGCAGCTCCTCGCCGTGTGCCTCGTAGACCTCGAGCCAGGAGCGGTAGACGGGCTCTTCGGTGTCGAGGATGAGGCCGTCGAAGTCGAAGACGATGGCTCGAATCAAGGCCCTACAGATTAGGATCGCGGCGCATGCCGGAAACGAAGTCGAAGGGTCACGCGCAGCCGCCGCAGGCGACGTCCATCGGGTGGATGGGAGCCATCCTCTCGGGCCTGGCGCTGGTCGCCGTCGCGCTCATGCTCGTCGTCCTGTTCGGCTTCCTCGACGCCCAGCACTACACCTCGGTCGCCGACTTCTTCACCCCCGACCCGGCGGCCGCGGCCGGCACCCTCGGCCTGGTAGGAGGCGCCGAGGGCGTGACCCTGAGCATCGTCCTTTTGGGCGTGATGTTCGGCATCCAGACGAGCTCGTCGCGCTACTCGCCACGCATCATCGGCATCTTCACGCGCAACCCGCTCAACGCCCTCGTCCTCAGCTTTGCTCTGGCGTCGATCCTCTACACGTTCCTTGTCCGCTCCGAGGTCAAGGTCAACTACGTACCGATGGCGAGCGTCCTCGTCGCCGAGGCGCTGGCGTTGATCAACTTCGCCCTCCTCTTCCCGTACGTCCTCTACACCTTCGAGGTGATGCGCGCGGAGACCCTGGTCTCGGGCATCATGCGGCGCGCCCGGCGTGAGCTGCGCCGCGCGACGAGCGGACGCGACGGCGTGCGGCACCGCAACAACCTGATGACCTGCGTCGCCCAGGTCACCGACATCGCCTACGGCTCGATGCAGCTCGGCGACATGCCGGTATGTGTGCTGAGCATCCAGGTTCTGGGCCAGTTCCTGGCCCGCGATTACATGCCGGTGAGAAAGAAGCTGCCCGCGGACTGGTTCAAGGTGGGGCACGCCGAGATGCCGGGCGCCTCGGACCAGATCATCGCCGAGGTCAACCGGGCGAAGACGTGGTTCGCCTACATGGTGCTGGCGAGCTTCAACGACATGGTGGGGCTGACGCCCGCGCATCGCAAAGAGGCGGTGCACGAGATCGCGGTGGCGACGCGGGACTTCGGGCTCGCCGCCATCGACGCCGGCGACTCCGAGGCGGCCGAGCTGTCGCTGCGCTTTTTCAACACGTATCTGCGCGCGGCCATCAACCGCTCGGCGCCTACCTTCGCGTCCGGGATCATGAACGAGTACCGGCGCTTCGCCATCGGCGCGCTGGAGTGGCGCCGCGACCTCGCCGTCGAGGCGGCCGCGCATCTTCTCCGCTACGGGCGCCACTTCGACGAGGCCGGGATGCCCGCCGTGTTCGGCGCCGCCGCCGAGGACGTCGCCGACCTGGCGATCGAGGCACGCGTGCGCGACCCGCAGGTCTCGTTCCGGCTCGCGCAGCTGCTCGTCCGCAACCTGCTCGACCTGATCCCGGACGCCCGGCCCATCGGCTTGAACGGCCTGTTCAAGGGCGTCGCCAAGCTGACCTGCTGGGCGATGGCCGCGGAGGAGAAGGACATCGCCCACGTGCTGGTCGAGGGCATCGCGGCGGCGCCGCCGGACTTCGTCGACGCCGCGCTCAGCCGCATGGAGGGACTGCAGAACGGCCTCTTCTGGGAGGTCAACGAGCGCGTCATCTCCTTCGACTGGCTCGACCACCCCCTGCGCGACGAGATCCCGCGCCTCCGGGGGGCGCTGCGCAAGGCCAAATCCTCGGGCAACGGCGCCGTGGCCGAGCTCGAAGACGCTCCCGTCGTCAGCGAGGACCTCGTGAAGCCGACGGCTCCCAATCCGGCGGTCCAAACCCCGGGATAGTCGCGACTATCCACACACGCCGCGCACGAAAACGCGCGATAGTCGCGACTATCCGTGCATCTCGCGCCCCAAAACCCTCGTTAGTCGCGACTATCCGAGGTCGGGTCCCGGGGATGGCCGGTTGATCATCGCGGTGGACGCCGTCTCGAAGTAGTCGAGCATCGCCTTGCGCACCGCGGGCGCCAGCGGCAGTGACGTCACGGCTTCGGTCATGTGCCGCAGCCAGGCGTCCCGCTCCCGCCGGCCGATGGCGAAAGGCTGGTGCCGCAGTCGCAGTCGCGGGTGGCCGCGCCTCTCGCTGTACGTGGCCGGACCGCCCCAGTACTGGATGAGGAAGAGCGTCAGCCGCTCAGTGGCGCCGGAGAGGTCCTCTTCGGGGTAGACGGCGCGGAGGATCGGGTCGGCGGCGACCGCGGCGTAGAAGCGCCGGACCAGCAGGCGAAACGTCTCCTCGCCTCCGGCCAGCTCGAACACGCTGCGCGGCTCGAGCGACTTCACGACGCTGTGCGCGCCGGCCGCAGCGTCAGGATGCGCGCGACCGCGGCGGCGTCGTCGTGGACGTCGATCTCGATCTGGTCGTCCGTCGTCAGGGATATGTTCATGCCTGCTCGGCAGTTGCGCGCAGCGCCTCCGGCCGCGACGCGTAACGTTCGATCTCGTCCTCGCTCGGGAGGAACCAGGCGAGGGCGATGGTCACGATGACGAGGAGGACGTGGCTCATCAGCGACTTCTGCAGGCCGACGGCGTCCGCGATCGCGCCGTTGATGGGCACGCCGATCGCGCCGGTGACGAACCCGAGGCCCATGACGAGCCCGGACGCGAGGCCGGCCCGCGCGGCCATCAGCTGCTGCGCCATGAGCAGCAGCAGCGGAGCGGTTGAGGCGGCGAGAAAGCCGATGAGGATGGCCGACCCGAAGGCCCATGGGCCGGGATAGAGCGTGAACAGGAGGACGGCCGGGATCGTCAGCACCAGGGTGACGATGATCACTGTGCGCCTCCCGTAGCGGTCGGCGAGCGACCCGCAGCCCACCGTGCCCACAGCGCTTGCGAGCACCAACGTGGTCGCGAGCGGGCCGTAGAACGCGGGCCCGTAGCCGAGCTCCCGGTACCAGGTCGGCGTGAAGGCCTGGAAGACGTTGACCGTCCAGCTGCGCGACATCATCACGCCGATCACCGCGGCCAGCGCGAATATCGGCACTGCCTGGCGCCCGACCGCCTGGCGCACGGCCGCGGTGGCGGCGGCCGCGCGGTTGCGCATCCGCCACAGCAGGTATCCCCCGGTGGCCAGGCCCGGCAGGACCAGCCAGCCGGTGCCGTGGATGCCGAAGGCGCCGAAGAGCAGGATGCCGATAAGCGGCCCGGCCGCGACGCCGACGGTGCCCGCGGTCACGTACACCGACATGCCCAGGCTCCGCCGCCAGGCGGGGAGCAGCTCGCGCACGTCGAGCGCGCCCAGGGGATGGAAGGCGCCGGACCCCAGGCCGGAGGCCAGGGCGAGCGCCAGCAGGAGGGGGAAGCTGTTGACGAAGCCGACGACGGCGAAGGTGACCGCCGTCCATGCCAGCGCGAGGCCCGTGAACCGTGTGCCGAAGCGGTCGGCGATGAGGCCGAACAGCGGCTGAGAGATCGCGGCCATGCCGCCGTACGCAAGGCTGACCAGCCCGACGGTGGCGAGGCTCAGGTGGAACCTGCCGATCAGCAGCGGGTACAGGACCGGGATGACGCCGACGTAGCTGTCGACGGTGAAGTGGCCGAGCATGAGCGTCAGCAGCCGGCCGTTGCGGAGGAACCCACTCATCGCGCTGTCTTTCTATGATCCCCGCGATGGGTGATCTCCTGTACCTCAGCCGCGCCGACGTCGAGCGACTCCTCGACGTCGATGCCATGCTCGACGCGCTGGCGGCGGCGCTGGTCGCCTACTCGTCCGGCCTTGCGTCGGCCCCCCCGCGCACGGCGGTGCGGGTCGAGCGCGGGCTGCTCGGCGTCATGCCCGGCTACGTCCCCGGCGTCGCCCTCGAGAGCAAGCTGGTGTCGGTTTTTCCCAAGAACGAAGAACACGGCCTGCCCTCGCACCAGGGATTGATTGCCCTGTTCGACGAGGAGCGCGGCACGCCTCTCGCGCTGATGGACGGCACCTACATCACCGCCATCCGCACCGGCGGCACCGCCGCCGTGGCGGCGAGGGTGCTCGCGCGCCAGGACGCATCTGTCCTCGCGATCCTCGGCGCGGGCGTTCAGGGTCGCTCGCACCTGGAGATTTTTCCGCGCGTCCGCGACTTCGGAGAGATCCGCGTCGCGTCGCGCAGCAGCGAGCGGGCGAGCGACCTCGCCGCCAGCAACCCGCGCGCGCGCGCCGCGCTGTCCTTCGAGGACGCGGTCCGTGGGGCCGACGTGGTCGCCTGCTGCACCGACGCGCGCGAGCCGATCCTGCACCGCGAGTGGCTGAAGCCCGGCGTGCACGTCAGCGCGGTCGGCGGCACTTTCGGTCCCGAGCTCGACGCGGACACGGTCCATGCCTGCAGCGTCTTCGTCGAGTGGCGCGGCGCCGTGACGAGCGCCCCGCCCGCGGGCGCGCACGAGCTGCAGGGCCTGGACCCGAATTCCGTCACCGAGGTTGGCGAGGTGATCGCCGGGACGAAGCCCGGCCGGCGCTCGGCCGACGAGCTGACGCTGTACAAGTCCACCGGGATCGCCGTCGAGGACGCAGCCACCGCGGGGCTCGTGTACGAGCGCGCCCTTCGCGATGGAGCAGGGACAAGGCTGCCTCTCTAGACCTCGATCATCCGCGAAGGCACGACGTTCACGATCCGGGTCGCGCCGACGACGCTCTCCGGCATAAGGCGCCCGTACGGGTGGACGTGGCCGTGCACGTGCAGCAGCGGCTGGAAGTTGCGGATCAGGCGCAGATAGGCGACGAAGCCGACGTGGGCGGAGTCCACGGCCTCGGCGACGCCGAAGGGCGGCGCGTGGGTGACCAGGATGTCGAGCTTGCGCCCGTCGCGTGCGCGGTTCAGGCGCAACCGCAGCTCGAGCCGCAGGGCGCGCCTGCCCATCTGCCCTTGCGAGTACTGGTTCGGCCCCGCCTTGTAGCGAAGGCTGCCGCCCAGGCCCGCGATGCGCAGCCCGGCGGCCTGAACCACGCGGCCATCGATGTTGACGCAGCCGGGAGGCCCGGGCACGGGCAGGTCGAGGGCCCGGGCGGGAGTCCACGTCAGGTCTGGCGGCTTCAGGCTCGGGTCGTGGTTGCCGGGCACGTAGAGAAGGGGCACGTCGAGCCGGCTCACGAGGTACTCGAGGTAGTCGAACGGCAGGTCCCCGCAGCCGAGGACGAGGTCAGGCTCGAGGCTCGGCAGCCGGTCGCCGTAGAAGGATTCGTCGACCTCGTCCGCGACGGCGAGGATGCGCGTGGCCTGCAGCTAGACCTTTTTGAAGCGGAGCGCCGTCCAGGTTTCGTCGACGGCGACGAACGCCACGGGCTTGTAGCCCTTCTCCCCGGTGACCTCGCCGAGGACGTCGCGCTGGACCCACCAGGGCGTGGCCGGAAGGTCGGTGGCGCCGACCGCCTGGCCGCCTTTCGGGTAGGCGATCCAGAGCAGCCCGCCCTGCCTGCCGGCGCGGATCGCCGCGCCCCCGCGCTCGCGCAGCTCCTCGACGCTCTTCACGAACAGCAGCACGACGTCATAGGCGCGGCCAGCCTGCTGCTCGCTCTGCAGGTCGGCGGGCCCGGGTCGGAGCAAGGCCGCGTAGCCCTGCGGCGCGTTCAGGACGAGGACGCTGACACCCTCGGTGAGGCGCAGCTTCTTGGCCAGGGGGCTGAACCCGCTCTTGTCGGGACCCATCGCCGGCAGCGACCGCTGCGACTCCAGATGACCCACGCGCACAGATTAATAAGGAAGGCACCGCATAATGCCCGGTCGTGTCGTTTCGCGCGATCGCTGTCGCCGTGCTTGCCGGTTCCGCCCTCGCCTGCAGCTCCGCGGACCCGACCTTCTCCCTGAAGAGCGCGACCGTCGACGACGTGTACTGGTGCCCCGGCGGCGCGAGAGACGCCGGTTACGACCTGCACGCGACCGTCGTCGCCCACAACGGCACCGCGAGGGCAGTGGCGATCGTTGCCGCCACGGCCGAGATGAAGCTGACGTCGGTCCGCGGCTCCTGGCTCGAGCGGGTCGGGGACCGGTACGACGCGGGCGCGAAGGTAGCGCCGACGGCCATCGCGGCGAACTCGACGTCCACCCTGACGGTGACCATCCCGAGCGCGTGCACGAGCGGTCGGTGGGGGCCGCACGCCTCGAGCTCCGGCAGCTACGTCGTGACCGTGCGCCTTGTGACCTCGGCCGGCGCGCACTCCATCAACGCCGCCAACCCGCACCAGATCCTCGCCGCCTAGGTCTACTCCGCCTGGAGGATGTCCAGAGCACGCGTGCCGGCGTCCATCCACTCCGGGTCGCCCAGCCACGTCTGCACCCCCCACAGCAACACGACCTGCACCGGCTCCTGCCGGTAGTTGACGGCGCCCTCGATCAGGTCTTGGGGCGCGAACCTGGTTGCCGCGTCCCACGGCTGCGCCTGCACCTCCGTGAGCCAGAGGCCTTTGCCCGCCGTGTGGGCGCGGTCGGCCCAGAACGCCACGGTCTGCTGCTTCCACTTCGACCGCAGGTCGACGGTGGTCACATCGCGCAGCGGGACGCTTGGGCCGTCGACGTACACGTCGAGGCCCAGCGCATCGCCCATCTGCAGCGCAGCCTCGGGGCTGCCGACGGTGCCCATGTGCTTGACGAACTGCGGGGCCCAAAGCTCGAGCAGGTCGACCGACGTGTTGATCCCGTTGTAGGTCGTGGTGACCGCCTGGTGCTTGGGGTCGAGCCGGTGCACCTCCGCCATCTCCCACGCGAGCTGCTCCGGGCTGATCCGGTTGTCGCCTGTGACGTCGTTGGTGACGGAGTCCAGTGGCTCGTTCTCCACCTGCCACGCGTAGAGGAGCGGCGACGATCGATAGCGCTTCACGCTCTGAGCGAAGTAGTGGCGATACGCGTGCCCGGCCTGCGCGACGCCGATCGACGGTTGGCTCCGTTGTCCGGCCCACTCGGGTTGGTGCAGCTCGGGGTAGAGGAAGTTGCGCGCGCCGACGGTGAGCACCACGCGCGTCTGCCGTTCGGCCGTCGCGTTGTGTCGGGAGACGACCCCGAGCAGCGAGTCCACGGAGGTGAAGTCGAGGCTCGTCGGCGTCGGCTGCACCTCGTCCCAGTAGATCGGGAGGCGGACCAGGTCCGGGTTGGTGGTCTCGAGCAGCACGGATAGGTCCTGCATCGGGTCGCGCCCGTTCCACTCGGACGTGATCGGGCTGAAGCTGAATCCCGCGAGCGGGGGCGCGGGCGCCGCGGTGGGCCACGATTCGCTTCCCAGTCCGAGCGCTGCCGCCACAAGCACGGCGAGCGGAACGAGCGCCCTCACTTGGAGAGAAACGCGGCGGCCTCGTCGGGCACGGGTTTTTGGCTGCGTTCAAGCGTTGCTCGACTGGAGGTCCCGACGCCTACATGCCTCGTATCTGGATGGTCGTCCTCGGATTCGTGCTGTCGGGTCTCATCGGCCTCAGCGCTTACTTCCTGCCGCTCTTCCAGACCGCCGCCACCGCGACGGCGGGTCCGGGCGCGCTGCCGAACCTGAACCCGGTTCAGGCTCCGAGCCAGCCCTTCACCGTCCTGCTCCTGGGCTCCGACGACGACTCCAAGTTCGAGCCCGGCCAGCTCAACACCCAGTCGATGATCCTGGTCCGCGTCGATCCGACGACCAAGCAGTCGACGATGCTCTCGATCCCCCGCGACCTGTGGGTGCAGCTTCCCGCCCATGGCATGGGCAAGATCAGCTGGGCCTACCGCTACGGAGGCGAGCAGGGTGCGATCGACGCCGTTCAAAGCACCTTCAAGGTTCATATCGACGACTACGTCTGGATCGGCCTCAACGGCCTCGTCAGGCTCATCGACAAGCTCGGCGGAGTGAACCTTCAAGTCACAAATCCTGTCATGGACGACTACTACCCCGCCGACCTGAACGCCGGAGAGGATCCATATGGCTATTACCGCGTCGCGGTGCTTCCGGGTGCAACGCACATGGACGGTGTCCACGCCCTGCAGTACGTGCGGTCACGCCACGGCGACGTGCGTGGCGACTTTGCGCGCTCCGAGAGACAGCAGCAACTGCTGCTCGCGATCAAGGCCCAGGCTTCGCACGTCAACGTCGCCGACCTGCCCTCGCTGGCGAGCGCGTTCAACGGAGAGATCAAGACGAGCATGGGCCTCGACAGGATGCGCGCGATGCTCTCCATCGCCAACGACTTCAGCGGTCCCAACGTGCACCACGTCGTCCTCGTCCCGCCGTTCACCTCTGAAGGATTCGCAGGCGACCAGAGCGTGGTCTTACCCGACTGGGACCGAATCCTCCCGATGGTGCATCAGACCTTCCCATGAAGCGCTGGGTGATCGCCGCCGGTCTCGTGGCCGCGATGCTCGCCTTCGGCGCCGGTGTCTACGCGACGGCGGCAATGCTGCGCGCGGGCCATCACACGGTGCACCGGCCGACCGAGGTCTCCGCGCCGGCGCTGCCTGGAACGATGTATGTCGTCCAGGCCGGCGCGATCTACCGCTTCCAGCATGGGGCCTTCAAGCAGATCACCGACGAGAGCGGGTGGATGCAGCCCAGCGCAGCGCCCGACGGGCGGCTGGTCGCGGTCAGCCGGCAGCCGAACTTCTCCGACCTCTACCTGCTCGACGGCAACGGCAAGGTTGTCAGCCAGCTGTCCCACAACTCGTCGACGCGCGCCGTCGAGGACAACCACTGGACGTTCTACCCGCGCTTCAGCCCGGACGGCCAGTCGCTGTTCTACGACCTGGATCCCAAGGACTCTTTCAACAGCTTTCGCGTCGACCTCGCCATCTTCGCCAGCCAGATGACCACGGGAGGTCGGGCCCACATCTGGACATCGCCCAACGAGTTCACCGGCGGCGACGTGCAGCCGGTGCCGCTCCGCGACGGCAGCCTGATCTACACCAAGTACTCGATCGACGACTCCTACCAGGTCCACTCCCAGGTCTGGATCCAGCGCCGGCCGGGCACTCCCGGCGTCGCGCTCACCACGCCCGAAGCGGGCTGCGGGCAGCCGGCGGTGTCCCCAGACGAGAAGCTGATCGCGATGGTCTGCACCAGGGGCTCCAGCACGGCGGGGGAGCTCGACGTCGCGAGCTTCGACGGCGTCAACCTGACCCTCGGCTCACCCGCCACCCTCGTGACCGGCCGCATGGTCGCGTCTCCAGCCTTCTCGCCGGACGGCAAGACGATCGCATTTCTCGCCCCGGCAAGCCCGGGCGGCCACTTCCAGCTGTGGACTGTGGGCTCGTCAGGCCCGGCCTCGCTGCGTCAGATCACCTCCGACCTGGCGCTCGACTCGGCGTCGGCGCCGGTCTGGATCGGCTAGAGGGCCAAGGCCATCCATCCGTGGAATCCAAGAACCGTCCAATAGTGGTAGTAGCCAGGTGGCTGCGTGCGCGTTTTCTCGGTAGGAGAAGAGTGGTGAGGTTCAGATCCAAGTCCGACGCGCCCGACCTGCACACGCAGCTCGAGTCGATGCTCGACCAGGTGTGGCGGTCGGAGGCCGACTGGCGGTTGTGGGACCGCCTCGACGCCGCGGTCAAGCGCGAGAACCTGCGCGAGCAGCGCGCCAAGGACACAGACGACCGCGATGTCGAGAAGGCGGCCTGAGGATGAGGCTCACCCGGCGCTCGCGATGAGCGACTCCCCCGCCACCAGTGGCGCGAGGGGCAGATGCGCGTTCGTCCTCTCCGGCGGCGGCAGCCTCGGCGCCGTCCAGGTTGGGATGCTTCGAGCGCTCTTCGAGATGGGCGCGTGCCCAGACCTCCTGATCGGCACGTCCGTCGGCGCGGTGAACGCGGCCTGGGTCGCAGGCCGCCCGGATCCCGACGGGGCCGTCGAGCTCGGCGAGATCTGGATGGGCCTGCGCCGGCACGACGTGTTCCCGCTGAGCCCGATCACGGGCGCGAGAGGCTTGATCGGCCGCAGCAACCACTTCATCGGCAACGACAGCCTGCGCGCAGTCCTCGAACGCCACATCCCGTTCAAGCGCCTGGAGGAGGCGACGGTGCCGCTGCACGTGGTGGCCACCGAGCTGAAGAGCGGCCGGGCCGCGACCCTGGCCTCGGGACCGGCTGTGCCGGCCCTGCTCGCCAGCTGCGCGATCCCTGGCGTCTTTCCCCCGGTGACGATCGGACGCCGTGAGTATGTAGACGGCGGCGTCGCCAACCACACGCCGATCACGGTCGCGATCGAGCTGGGCGCGACCAAGATCTACGTCCTCCCCGTCGGCTACCCGTGGCTCAACCGCGAGCCGACCAACGCGCTCGGCATGGCGCTGCACGCGCTAGCCCGGATCGTCGAGCAGAAGCTCGACGCCGAGGTCGCGGCCAACCGGGACGTGGCCGACATCCACGTCCTACCGGCTCTCGACCTCGCGGACGTCTCGCCCGCGGACTTCAGCCACACGAACGAGCTCATCGACTGGGGCTACCGCGCGGCGCGGCGCTATCTGGGCTCGGCGGCGAACGGGCGTGGCGTGATGCCGGAGAAGGCGCGGCGCACCCTGCGCCTCGATCCCTCTCCGCGCGCGGCTTAGAGCGCCTTCTTCAGCCGGGCGCGCAGCTCGTCACCCAGGTCGCGCAGCTCGCCCATTCGTCCTCGACCGAGCTCCCGCAGGTCGCCCATTCGTCCTCGACCGAGCTCTCGCAGGTCGCCCACTCGTTCTCGACCGAGCTCTCGCAGGTCGCCCATCCTCTCGACGCCCTGGTGCCGCAGCTCGCTCATGCGCTCCGGGAGCGCCGCGCGCAACTGCTCCAGCGTCGTACGCCGGCGCCGGTTGCGGTACAGCAGGTAGGCGAGCAGCCCTACGCCCAGCAGAGCGGCCCCGATCCCCGCCACGACCACCGTTGGTGGCACGCGCCGCGGCTCGAGCTCGGCGCCGTCCTCGGGCGCCATCTCGATCGTCTGTCGGCCCGCATTGACCCGATCGTTGATCTCGTCGCCGGCCATGGTGCTCATCGCATTCTCCTCTTTCATCACGAGCCAGTCCCTCCCAAGGTGAGAACGAACTTGAAGCCAGTAGCGGCGAAGCAGACGGCGTTTTCTAGGTGAGCCGCGAGATTCTCGCGGTGCGAACCCGACTTTTGGGAGGTGAAACCCCCATGCGATGTGAGGTTTGCGACGCTGAGCTTGCGAACTCAGAAGAGCTGAAGGCTCACATGGAGCGTGAGCACCCTCTGGGCGAGGAAGGGGACGAGGAGCTCGAGGCGCCCGACATGCTCGAGCAGCAAGAGAAAGGAGCCACGATCATTCCGGGTAAGAACTAGGTAGGCCACAAGGGTCAAGGGCCGGCGGCGTGAAATGCGCCGCCGGCTTTTGTGTTTCTCAGGCCGTCAGGAGGAAGTACCCGCCTCCACCGGTTCGGCGTCGGTCACCGGAGCCCGGCGGGTGGTCAGCTCTCCGACCGGCGACTTCTTCGGCGGCGTGATCGCCCACTCTTCGTTGTCGATCAACCGCCAGGCCCACCTGGGGTTGCGCTTCACGCGCTCGCGCGCGGCGTAGAGCGCCTTCGACATGAGCTTGATCCCGGCCAGGCCTGGGAGCTTGCCGATCTTCGCGTCGAGCTCCAGCAGCTCCTCCTCGCCCTGCTCGTCGTCGAACAGGTACAGGGCCAGCGCGTCGACCTCCTCCTGCTTCTTCACACCCTGCCCGACGGGGACCCAGACGCGGTTCAGCATCCAGCGGTCGACCTTCTGCGCCCGCTCGTTGCCGCTCAGCCACTCCTTGGCGGAGTTGAAGTAGAAGGCGAAGTGCCTGCGCTCGTCCTTGATGATCCGGCCCAGCAGGTCCTTGAGCACCGGGTGGCCCGACTTGCGGATGAGGGCGCCGTAGCCCGTCAGCGTCGACAGCTCGTTGATCGCGCCGATGGTCAGGTAGACGGAGGAGAAATCCTTCAGCAGCCATGACCCGGTCATCGTGGAGAGGATGCTGACGCTGTTCTGGAAACCGAGATTCGCGCGTACGTTGGCGATCCGCTCCTGGGCGTCGAACTCGATGCCGTAGAGGTTCAGCAGGCGACCGAGGTTCTCACCGTGCCAGAGCTCCTCGTAGTTCCAGCACGCGAGGAAGGCGGTGAGGATGGGGTCCATGCACGCGCGCGTGACGAGCAGGTGCGAGAGGTAGAGAGGGACGTGGTTCTCGATGTCCATCATGTAGTGCAGGCAGAAGAGGTCGCCCTTGGACAGCGGGTGCGCGGTTACCTGGTCCCACGCCACGCCCGTGACGTCGACCTTCTTCGACTCTTCTTTGTAGCGCTCGATGCTGAAGCTCATATCCAACCCCTACGAAAAAGCGCCAGCGGTAGACAACCGAAACACTGCTCCGGCCCCTTCCCAAGGCCTCCTGAGCGGCCGCCGCCAGTCTAGGCCGCAAAGCCACACGACTGGGCGACCGAAAAACATGAGGGCGCTACGGAAGCAGCTGTCTCGCCACGAACCACATGTTGGCCGGGCGCTCCGCCAGGCGGCGCAGGTACCACGCGTACCAGGCGTCCCCCCACGAGATCAGGTCGCGCACCGCAAACCCCTCGCGCGCCAGGCGAAGCTGCTCGTCGGTGCGGATCCCGTACAGCATCGCGACCTCGAACTGCTGGCGCTCCATGCCGAGCGCCTGCCCGAACCTCCACGCCTTGGCGATCAGCACTGTGTCGTGGGTCGCGAGCACGAGACGGAGGTTGCGGCGCTTGACCTCGGGCAGCATGAGCGAGCACAGGGCCAGGTAGTTCTCGTCGACCTCGCGCTTGGCCGTGAAAGCGATCTCCGGCGACTCCGCGTAGGCGCCCTTCACCAGGCGGATCGCGGGCTTCACGGGCATCAGGCTGGCGACATCCGTCACCGTCCGGTGCAGGTACGCCTGCAAGGCCAGGCCGACGTTGGCGTGCTCCGCCCGGAGCGTCTTGTAGAGGTCGAGGGTGCGCTCGGTGTAGGCGCTGCCCTCCATGTCGATCCAGAGGAAGGTCCTGGCGTTGGCTGCGGCCCGGGTGAGGCGCTGGAGGTTGTCGTAGGCCGCGTCGGGGTCGATGTCGAGGCCGAGCTGCGTCGGCTTGACAGAGACCTCCGCCTGCACGCCGGCCGAGGCGGCGAGGACCTCCTCGTAGTGCTCGACGACCTTGTTCGCGTCCGCCAGGTCCGTGACGTTCTCGCCGAGGAGCGTGAACAGCGATGCGACTCCCCTGGCCCGGAACTCGGTCGCCGCCTTCAGGGCCGCCTCAAAGCCTTCGCCGGGAAGAAACCTCCTCACGGCGCGGCGGGCGAACCGCCAGCGCGGCACGTGCGTCGCCAGCCAGGGGTTCTGAGCGCACCAGAGCAGCAGGCCACGCATGGCTCAGCAAAGGGTAATGAGCGGGCGCCACGCAGGCGGCGGCCCGCTCACGGCTTATGCAGGTCGGCCGCCCCTCAACGAGCACTCGACGCTGCAGAAGACCTCCACCCCCCGCCAGACCGCACCGGACTCGATGGGCGCGGCGCACGAGGCGCAGAAAGCCGGCGTCCCGCTCACGACGACCTGCAGCGGCGGTCGCGCTGTCGTGCTCATGCCGGCCAAGCCCCGACGGAACGCGAGCCGCTCGCCATGGCCCGCCAACCTCCCCACCGGGAACTGCACGATCCCCATTCCGCCCCCCAGGCCTGGAACTCTCGCTAGGAGAAGTATCGGCGGCGCGTAGATCATGTCACCGTACGTTTGTAGGAGACAAGGCTCCTACGCATCGTAAAAGTTCTGGTTGAGGACTCAAAGTTTGCCCGGCGCGGCAGAGGTCGGAAAGAAGAAGGGCCGGTCCCGAAGGACGCGGCCCCGCAGCTCCCCTGAGGAGGTCAGGGAGACCTGACTTCTACGAAGGAGACGGCTTGGCGCTTGGCGAGGCCTGCCCGCCGCCACTGGGCAGCGGCGACGCCACGCTCGGGTTGTTGATCGTCGTCGGGCCGCCTGACGTGGTGCCGAACCAGTTCCACTGCGTGAAGCCGAAGAACAGAAGGATCAGGACCAGCATCGCCAGGACGGCGGCCGCGATGCCCGCCCCCGCACCGGCTCCGGTGTCGCCGCCCGTCTCGACCACCTCTGAGCCCGCCGGACTCCAGTACCGGCGGACGCTGTATCCGCCCGCTCCGAGGAGCACGGCGAGAACGAGGATGACGAGCAGGATGAATAGCAGAGTTCCCAAAAGCGAACCTCCTTTGAGATCAGTACGACCCTCGCTTCCTCGACGAGTGGCTTTGGGCCGCTCGCTTCGGTAACGCCCAGGGGCCGGGCGACTACCTTCGGCCCAATTCGAGCCGAATTCGGCCTAGATCGCGGTTTTCGGCCGCCTCCGCCGCACCACGCCGGCCGCCAGGGCCACCGCCACGACCAGCCCCAGGGCGGCTCGCTGGAAGATCGAGCGGCGGGGCGGCTCGGGCGGGGCGCTCTCCGCCTGCTGCTGCTCGATCGCCTCCACCGGATTGCCCCTGTCGCGCGACTCGCGCATCGGGCTGGCGACCAGGCCGAGCCTGGCCGGCTCGCCGAGGCGAAAGCGGTTGAACACCGCGCCGAGCAGGACGAGCTGGCTCAGCAGGTAGAACCACGTCGCGAGCAGGAAGAACAGCGCGAACTGGGCGCCGTACGTGTTGAATCCGCCCGCGATCCTGGCGTAGAGCGGAAAGGCAAAGGACAGGATCTCGATCAGGACGCCGGCCAGGAGCGCACCCGGAAGGACGTCGCGCAGCGGGAAGGTTCGGTTCGGCACGAAGCGATACAGGGCGACGAGGAGCGCGACCATCACCAGCGCGCCGGCGACGAAGCCCACGCTCCACGTGATCCATGAGCCGAGAGGGAAGAAGGCGAGCGCCGTGTTGATGGCGACTGTGACGACGATCGCGACGACGAGGAGGAGCATCATCACCAGGCCCATCAGCCGCTGCCGGAAGATGTCGCGCTGCCTGGTGCCGAAGATCTGTGAGAGGGCGAACTCCATGGTGGCGAAGATGCTCCCCGCGCTCCACAGGAGGCCGGCGAGCGAGATGACCCCCAACCAGCCCGCGGACTGCTTGACCCCGGTCATCGCCTTCTGCAGCTCGGGCTGCGCGCTCGCGGGAAACACCTGCAGGACCAGGGATTGGAAGTGCGCCTCCGTCGCTGGGTCGCGGATCGCGAGGCCGAGGACCGCCAGGGCGCCGAGGATCATGGGGAACATCGCCATGAATCCGGCGAAGGCGAGCGCGAGCGCGTAGCTGCTGGCCTGGCTGTCTCCGTAGGCGACCAGCACGCGCGCGGGCATGGTGGCCTGGGCACGCTGGACCAGTCGTTGTACGCGCGCTTTCACCGCGCCCTGATTATTCCGCCTGGGGCGCGGAGTGCCGGTCGTGGGGCGGGTCCGAGAGGCGCTGCAGCAGCGCCGTCCCCGCGGTGCCCACCAGCGCCGGCGCGGCCTTGCGCAGGATGCTCTCCACAGTCCCCGGCTCTTCCTCGGTCTTCTCGTTGAAGCGCACGGTCACCGAGGGCATCCGGTCGCGGACCCGCTGGCCTGTCTCCGCGAGCAGCGTCCGGAGGTTGTCGACCGACAGGTCGTCCAGGCGGTCGCGCAGCGTCCGCCGGCGCATGCGCCGGTAGATCAGCAGGCCCGCGCCCGCGACGATGGCCACGCCCGCGACGGCCGCCGCGATTCGCCCGTAGCGCCACGCGCTGGTCGCGGCGCGACGCTCGAGCCGCGTCAGGTTGTCGTCCATGCGCGCGCGCGTCTCTTTTATCTGCCGTTCGATCTCACGCGCCGAAGCGCCCATTCTTTGTTCTCCTTCAAGCTCTCGACGGTCCGCGGCGGAAGCCCGATTCGCATGCGCGCCTTGCCGACCAGCACGAGCACGAGCCCGATGACGACGTAGGCGGCGACCCACACCGCGGCCGCCTCCCATCTCCAGGGCACGAGCATGATCACGAGCACCGGGACTGCGACCAGGATCGCGAGCACGATTAGCAGTCCGCCGAACGCCATGAGGCCCGCGGCGATGGCGTTGTCCTTCGCGAGCTCTTTGGCCTCCTGCTTGGCCAGCGCGAACTCCAGCGCCACGAGCCGCTGAGCATCGCTGATCACGGAAGCCATCAGCCCGCGCACACGTGGCCTCTTTTCTCTCTCGATGGTCGCCATTCTCAAATGTGGAACGCGTCGGGTACTGGCCATACGCGCAGGCGTTAGTAGATCTTGTCCTTCGCGACTTAGCCCGGCAGACCCTTCGTCGCGACCTGCTCGACGAGAGCGATGTCGGCGAGCAGCATCACGACAGCCGCGGCGCCGCCGAAGATGATGCTGAGAGGGCGGTTGACGAAGTCGCCCATCACCTTCCGGCTGGAGGTGAGCAGCAGTATGAGGACGATCAGGACGGGCGAGATCAGGCCGTTCAGCACCTGGGAGTAGAACAGAGCTTTCACCGGGTCGATCGAGGACACGGCCATCTCCATCGCGACCAGAAATGACAGCCCGATGACGACGTAGAACTGCGGCGCGTTGCGCGGGACGCGTCCCAGGCCGCGCCGCCATCCCGCCAGGCCGGCCACGCCGTAAGCCGACGCGGCGGCGAGGACCGGGATCGCAAGGAGGCCGGCGCCGATGATGCCGACCGCAAAGATCACCGTCGCGTAGTGTCCCGCGAACGGCTCGAGCGCCCGGGCGGCGTCGCTCGCGGTGCGGATCTGGACGTGGTGCGAATAGAGAACCGCGCCGGTGGCGACGATGATGAAGAAGGCGGTGACGTTCGACCACACAGCCCCAGCCGCGATGTCGATCTTCGTCCGGCTCAGGCGCTGCACGCCACGTCGCTCCTCGACCTCGCCGCTCGCCTGCCAGAAGAACAGATAGGGCGTGATCGTCGTGCCCAGCATCGCGACGGCGGCGAAGGCGAAGGCCGGCGTCAGGCTCACCTGCGGCACGACGGTGCTGCGCAGGACCTCAAGCCAGTCGGGCCGGGCGAGGAACGCGGCCACGATGTACATCCCGAGAAAGCCGACGAGCCACAAGAGGTAGCGGCTCACCATGCGGTAGTCGAGAAAGATCGTGACCACCGCCATCAACGCGGCCATGGGCACGACCGAGTAGATGTAGCGGACGCCGGTGAGGATCTGGAACGCGGCAGCCATGGCCAGCAGGTCAGCGCCCATGGTGATCACGCTCGGAATCACCATCAGCAGCACCGCCGGGGTGGCCACCGCCCTGCCAAAAGTGGTGCGCAGGACCGTCGCGAGGTCGCTCTTGGTCACGTTCGCGACCCTCGCCGACATCTCGATGACCGCGACCAGCATCGGCGTCGACAGCAGTAGCAGCCAGTTCTGGGCGAAACCCGCGGTGGCGCCGACGATCGAGTAGCTGGCGATGCCCGACGGGTCGTTGTCGGCGCCACCGGTGATCAGCCCCGGCCCGAGTGCGCGAACCACCTCGCGGGGGCTGGGCCTCTGGTGTGCCGCCTCTCGCGCCGAGCTTGAGCTCGCCTGCACGGGGCGGCTCTCCACCTCGGCCATCTAACGCGCGGCCGGCGCGGGCAGCTCAGGCGGCGCCGCGACCGTCCATGTGCTCCGCGTCTCCTCCTCCATCAGCTCACGCACGTCGAAGGTCGCGGTCTCGTCGACGCGTATGACGAGGACCGACTCGTCGTGGTCGAGGCGACCCTTGACATCGTCGACGTACGCGTCCGGCACGAAGGCGCGAATGTTCTTCGCCCCCGGCTCGAGGACCGCGTGCCGCCGCGGCGTGACACGCGCGTGCTGGAGGACGAAACGGCTCGCGCGTCGAGCTGTGGCTGCGTCCGGGTAGGCGGCCATGACCGTCTGCTCGAGGACGCCGGCCTTCGCGGACGCGTCCTCGAGACGCAGGCGGGCCGCGTCGACGTCGCGAAGCCCGCGTCCGATGCGCTGCTTCGCCTCGCGCACGAGCTCCTCACGGTCATCGGCCCGCAGCAGCTGGCCCGACAGCACCGCGACGCCGTCGTGGATGCGCACCCTGACGTTGTGGCCGTGGAGCGGGTGCGGCTCTTCGACATCGCCGGCGATGACCTCGTCCCACCACGCGGCGACACGCGCTCGGGCGGCGTCCTTTCTGCTCATCCCACAACCAGAACGCCCGCCTGCAAGCCTTGACCGGCCCGCGCGTTCCTTAGAGGATGCAGAAACCAGTGGTGGAGCCGCCGAAGATACTCCCCGAGAGCGTCGACCGGCGCGTCTACCAGATGATCCACGGCCTCCCCCACACCCCGATCAGCGACAGGTACGTGACCGCGCTGTCCGACCTCGGTGAAGGGCTCGGTTGGGTGGCGGCCGGCGCGGCTCTCGCCTGGCTTGGCGGCGCCAGGGGCCGTCGCGCCGGCGTGGCGGCGACGATCGCTTCGCTGGGCACGACGTACGTCGTCCAGCGCCTGGTCAAGCCCGTCTTCAGGCGTAGACGCCCGTGGGTCTCGCGTGACGTGATGGTGGTCGGCGTCAGGACAACCGACGCCTCGTTCCCATCGGGCCATGCCGCATCATCGTTCGCCGCGGCGACGGCCGTCGCGACGTTCTACCCGCGGTCGGCACCGCTCGTCTTCGCGCTCGCGACGGGCGTAGCGCTGTCGCGCGTCCACCTCGGACACCACTTCCCGAGCGACGTCACGGTGGGGGCGCTGCTCGGCATGGCGAGCGGAACAGCCGTGGCCTCGGTGCTGCGCACGCCCCGGCCCATCTAGCCCGGGGCAAGAAAGAAATGGAGGGCTCGGCCATTGCTGGCCAAGCTCCCCCAACTCGTTAACGGGCCAGGTAGCTGGAATACTGACGCAATTTTTGACGTGCGCCTGCGCATGCGCGGCGCGGAGTAAGAACGTCGGATAGTCGCGACTAACGACGCTTCTCGAGCACCAAACGTGCAGTTAGTCGCGACTAACGCGCCTTTTGGGGCACGAGATGCACGGATAGTCGCGACTAACGCGGCTTCTCGGGAACCACGGGCGCAGATAGTCGCGACTAACGCGGTTTCTCGGGAACCACGGGGGCGGATAGTCGCGACTATCCGAGCTGAGCCGGCGCTAGCCGGACTCCGGTCGGGGCTTCCCCTTCTCGATGGGCGCCTCGACCGGGGCGGCCTCCATGGCGCCGGCCTCGCGCATCACCGCCACGGCCTCTTCGAGCCGCGGCCCGGTCACGCTGATCAGCACCCGCCCCGACTCGACCTCCTGCTCGTAGTACAGGGCGCGGCCGCCCGACGCGGCCATGCTGAGGAGCGCCCCGGCCACGCCACCGGTGGCCGCCCCGGCGACGGCGGCGAAGAGGAACGTGACGAGCATGTTGCCGGGCAGGAGGGGCTTGACCCCCGGCACCATCCCGCTGGCGACGGCGCCAGCCAGGGCGCCCAGGAGAGCGCCGACCACGATCCCCGCCAGGACCTTCGTCCCGTAGTGGCCGCGGCGTGCGACCCGGGGGGTCGAGACCGAGACCCGGTCGGGCCGGAAGAAGCCCGCCTCCTCGAGTTTTCGAAGGGCCTGGTCGGCCTCCGATTGGCTGCGAAACAGGCCCGCGACAGTATCTGGCATTTACACAGGTAACGCCCACCGGCAGCCCCTATCCTGTTTTCCCCCATGGCCATCCGCTCCAAGCTCGCCGGCTACAGCTCCGCCGAAGCCAGGCGAGCCCTGGAAGGCCTGCCCCGCTGTGACTACGAGGTCGTCGTCACGCCGCTCCGCTACCGCTGGGGACCCCACCTCGCCGCCCGCTGCGAGTTCGAGGAGCGCCGGATCGTCCTCCAGGTGCCGATTCCATTCCGCGCGTTCAAGGAGCCCGTCGTCTACGCCGCGCGGCGCAAGCGCGGGGCGGGGATGCGCTTTGCGTGGGCCTCGGAGACCGTGTACTTCCGCAGCCGGCGCGACGTCCTGCGGTTTCTCTACTGCCACGAGTGGATGCACTGGTACCTGCACGAAGTGCTGGGCAAGGTCGCGGCCGCGGAGACCGCGTGCGACCGCTTTGCGCTGCGCAACTTCCGCCGCCGCTACGTCACGACCGACGACGCGGACGCGGCGCTCAAGCGGCGTCCGCTCCGGGCACGCGCGTCGGCTGGAGGCCGCTAGCCGCCGCGAGCTCGGCGAACGTCATCGCGTCTCGGATGGCGTAGCCCGCGGCGTCGTTGTTGAAGTAGACGTAGACGTCGTGGTCGCGCGACCACAGCTCCGCGATGCGCGCCGCCCAGCGCCTCAGCGCGTCCCGCTCGTATCCGGGTGCGTGTGAACCGGCGCCCTCGTGGAAGCGCACGAATCCCCAGTCCGCGGTCCGCCACGCCGGCTGCTTGCGCCGCGGCGAGTCGGCGAGGCAAAGCGCGGCCCCTCGCCGTTCGAGCAGGTCTGCGGTCTCGCGCGTGAACCACGTCTCGTCGCGGAACTCGACCGCGACTCGCACCGATGGCCTGAAGCGCCGCAGCGTGGCGTCGAGCCGGTCGAGGTCAATCGAGAAGCGAGGCGGCAGCTGGATCAGGATCGGACCTCGCTTGCGACCCAACGCCTGGGCCCGCTCGAGGAAACGGTGGACCGGCTCCTCGGGATCGCGCAGGCGCTTGAGGTGAGTGAGGAAGCGGCTCATCTTCAGCGCGAAGACGAAATCGGGGGGCGCCATCTTTCTCCAGCTTTCGAAGACCGACCTCTCGGGCAGGTTGTAGAAGGTGTTGTTCACTTCCACGGTCTGGAATCGCTCGGCGAAGTAGTGCAGCCACAGGCGCTGCGGGAGCTTCTGCGGATAGAAGACACGTCGCCAGTGCGGGTACTGCCACCCCGACGTGCCGACGTAGAGCACGGCTCTATGTAAACGCTTCGCCGGGCTCCTTTCTGAGCAGGACGATGACGGCGACGGGCAGGCCAACGTTGACCATCAGCGACACGACGCCGCCGTTGAAGCCGAAGGGCAGCAGGAGGAGGACGGCGGTGCCGAACAGGCACATCACCTCGAGCGCGAGGACGAGACTGCGCGCTCGCCGCCGGCGCCACAGGACGCCGATCGCCAGCATCAGCGTCGCCAGCGCGAGCAGCATCGTGACCACGCCCAGCGCGGCCATGAAGACCTCGCCACCGAGCGCGAACGGCAGGGCCGAGATGCCGGCGATCAGCCAGAACAGCGCCTGCATGAGCAGCATCACGAAAGCCGCCTCCGGACGTGACGAGGCGCTAGCGCTGATCAATCTTCCTCACCAGCTGCTCGTCGAAGTCGACGGCAAACGGGCCCGCGGGGTTGTCGACGATCCAGACGTGCAGCATCGCGGGCGCCGTGATGTCGAACGCACCGACCGGGCACGTTCCCGTCGGAGTCATGAGGCTGAACTCGAAGCCGAAAGGTGTGAAGCAGATGTTCTCGTGCTGGTGCCAGGCCGTCAGCGGACCTCCCGGGTCGGGGCCAAACTCGCCGATCTTCTTCATCTGGAACATCGCGCCGAGCAGCATCGGACCCTGTCTGGTGTTGGCGTAGACCAATCCCTGGGGATGCTGAGGATCCATCACGTACCCCGCCTGGACGTAGCGCTCGTTCATCCAGTGCGTCGACGGAGTCTTCTGCGAGCCGCCCGGCCGGTAGCCGTCGGCCCACGCCTTCCGCCAATCCTCGTAGGGGGCGATCGCGGCCTTCGTGGCGCGGTAGAGCTCGTTCGCGGCGAGCTGCTGCTGCGGCGTCGGCAGCTGGTTGGTGGCCTGGAGCACGGCGCCGGCGTGGACGTGTCGCGGGTCGGGCCGGGCGAGGCTGTCGATCCACACCGTCGCCATGGTCACTACCGTCAGCGCCGGCAGCGCAGCGCCGAGGATCGTCCACCGCCTCCCGCGCCACGATCTCTCGCCGCGCACGGGCACGAGGACGAGCGCCAGCGCGAGCAGCTCGATCAGCTTGGTCGCAAGCCCCAGCTGGTCCGGGCCCTCGAGCCCGGCGACCAGGTAGACGAGGTAGCCCAGGATCGTCGCCGTGAGGAGCGCGGCCGCGGCGACGCGCCAGCGCCGCCAGCTGACGCGCAAGGCGAGGGCGAGGAACAGGACGCCGTTGACGGCGAAGAGCGAAGACGTGAGCGGCTCCGTCTGGAGGTGGGGCGGGATCAGCGCCAGGTGGATCGCGCCCGTCACTAGCAACAGCACGGCCGCCCCGCGCACCGTCCCGGCCACCTTCGTCCACCCTGGCTGCCGGGGCAGGACGACCAGCGCGACCGGCGCGGCCACGAGGCCGGCGAGCAAGCCGATGGCGTGGTCGGGGCTGACGTCGAACATCGAGGCCCAGCCTGGGCCGGCCGCTTAAGAACGCGATAAGAGAGGCAGGTCGACCAGGAACGCAGCTCCGCCAAGGATCGCCTCGCCGGCGACGATCCTGCCGCCGTGCTGGCCGGCGATCCAGCGCGCGATCGACAGTCCGAGGCCTGCGTTCGCTCCAGCGCGCGACTGGTCGACGCGGTAGAACCGCTCGAAGATCCGCTCCCGGTCGGGCGCCGGTACGCCGGGGCCGTCGTCGGCCACCACCAGCCGCGCCCAGCCGTGCTCCGAACCCAGCCGCAGCTCGACCGCAGAGGTGGCGTAGCGAAAGGCGTTGTCGAGCAGGATCCAGAGCAGCTGGCGGACCGCGTCCTCGTCGCCGTCGATCACCGCCTCGGCGGCGAACACATTGAGCTTCTGGCCCGGGTGCAGCGCCGCGGCCTGCCGGCCGACCTCCTCCACGAGCGGCTTCATCTCCACGGGGGTGCGGGCAAGCTGCAGCCCCGAGTCCGCGCGCGCGAGGGTCAGCAGCCGATCGACCAGCCTCGCCATGCGGCCGCTCTCCTGGACCACGTCGGCGGCCGCGGCCGTCCGCACCTCGTCGCTGACCTGGCGCGACGCGAGCAGGCCCGCGTTGCCCTGGATCGTGGTCAGCGGAGTCCGCAGCTCATGCGACGCGTCGGACACGAAATGCTTCTGGGCTTCGTATGCCTCCTGGAGCCGGTTGAGCATGCCGTTGAAGCTCGACGCCAGCACCGCCACCTCGTCGCGGCTTGGTGGCACGGGGAGGCGGCGCGCGAAGTCGCGCCTTCGGCCGATGTCCTCTGCCGCCACGGCGACGGCCTTGAGCGGCCGGAGCGCCCGGCCCGCCACGAGCCACGACGCGATCCACGCCGCGATCAGCGCCGGGACCGCCGACACGACGAGGAACACGACGATCCCGGAAAGGTTCGACTGCGGCACTCGTGTCGACTGGCCGGTGACGACGTAGCCGTTGCTGAAGTACGGCATCGCGTAGACGCGCAGCGATCCGATGGTGGCGAAAGCGCCCTTGCGCGCCTGGGCGTCGTCGAGCAAAGACTTCGGGATCGAGGGCGGCTCACCGTCGAGGGCGCCGGTCGAGTAGAGAAGCGATCCATCGCTTCCCAGCAGCTCGATGAACACGTCATTGCTCTTGTCGAGATCCACCGGCGCCACCGGTGCCTGCGCGGAAGGCATTCCATGCAGCGCGAAGACCGCGTCTTCGGCCCGCGTCCGCAGCGCGTCGTCCTGGTTGCTGGTCACGCTCCTCGCGAGCAACGCGTACAGCAGGAGCCCGAACACGGCGAGCGCTAGGGCGACGACGCCTGCGCCGAAAAGAGCGAGGCGGAGGCGGAGCGGCATCTACTCGTGCAGGGAGTAGCCAGCGCCACGCACCGTGTGGAGCAGCCTAGGCTCGCCGAGCTTCTGGCGCAGGTAGCCGACGTAGACGGCGACGACGTTGTCAGAGTCGGCCTCCCCGTCCCAGACGGCGTCGAGCAGCTGCTCGCGGGAGAGGACCTGCCGCGGGTGACGGAGGAAGTGTCGCAAAAGCTCGAACTCGGTCGCGGTCAGGTCCAGGGTGCGGTCCGCGCGCCAGGCGGCGCGGCTGGCCGGCTCGAGCCGGACGTCGCCGAAGCGCAGGTGGTCGGGCGGCGCGGCCCGGCGCAGCAGGGCGCGCACCCGCGCCAGCAGCTCTTCATACGCGAATGGCTTGACGAGGTAGTCGTCGGCGCCAGAGTCGAGTCCGCGGACTCGCTCTTCGGTGCCGCCGAGGGCGGTGAGCAGCAGGATCGGCAGCGGTCCGGTGGCACGCAGTCGCTTGCAGACGGCGATGCCGTCCAGGCCGGGCAGCATGATGTCGAGGACGACCAGGTCGAACGGTCGCTCGCGGGCGCGACGCAGCGCTTCGTTGCCGTCGCCTGCGACCTCGACGTCGTACGCCTCCGCCGCGAGCACGCGGTCCAGCGTCGCCGCCAGGCGCGGGTCGTCTTCGACGACGAGGATTCGGGACGCCATCCGGTCGATTTATAGCCCGCCGGATGTGAAATCGATAAGAGCTATTCCAGGTCCATGAGCGTGACCCGCTTGCTGGCCGTGAGCGTGCCGCTCGAGCCCGACCGGTAGGTGCCCGAGGTCGGAGCGACGTCGGAGTAGTCGGCGCCGACCGCGACCGTCACGTAACCAAGGCCCCCGCGGCTGGCGTGCGTGGGGTCGAAGGCGTGCGCGACGGCGTCGCCGGTGCCGTCGCGGGTCGGCAGCACCACCTCGACCCAGGCGTGGGTCCCGCCCTGGCCCAGGAGGTGTCCCGACACGTATCGCGACGGCAGCCCGCAGGCCCGGCACACGGCGAGCATCACGTGCGCGTAGTCCTGGCACACGCCCGCGCCGAGGGCGAGCGCCTCGGCCGCTGTCGTGCGGACTCCGGTGACGCCGTGGCGGTAGGTCATCGACTGATACACCCAGTCGTTGATCCGGTCGGCGAGCGGCAGCCCCCACTCCCCCGCCTCGACCAGGTCGTCGGCGGCGCGCAGGATGACGTCGTCGGCCTCGGTGAGGCGCGATGGCTGCAGCAGGTAGCCGTCCGCCAGCCAGCCGTCGGCAAGGCGGTTCGGCTGCGCGGCCCGGCGCTCCACTGACACCTCGGCCACGAACTCGATCACGTCCGCCACCTGGGGCGCGAACACGTCCACGATCATGTTGCCGAACCGGTCGGTCCGGCTCTCGAGTCGGGCCCCGTCGAGCCCCACCGAGACGTTGTGGGCCAGGCGGCGCTGGTCGCCGAAGCGCTCGGGCGGGATGACGATCAGGCGGTGGCTCAGGTCGCAGATCGGCTGCGGGTACTCGTAGCGGAAGGTCTGCCGCACCTGGTAGGAGGCGCGGCGGGCCGTGTGCCAGTCGACTGAAGCTGGATCTATCGCCATCAGTTTGAGGCTGCCGCCCTGTCCGCCCACACGGTCATGGACTTGAACGTCGCCGGGCCGAAGGTGGTTAGCATGGCCACGTCCAGGGCGTCGCGGCCGCGCCCGATCAGCACCCTGCCGACCCGGCGCATGTTGTTGCGGGGGTCGAAGGTCCACCACCGGTCGCCGAGGTAGACCTCCATCCAGGCGGCGAAGTCCATCGGGCTGTCGGGCGGCTCCACGTACAGGTCGGGAAGGTAGCCGAAGACGTAGCGGGCGGGGATGTTCAGCGCCCTGCAGAACGTGATCGCCAGGTGGGCGAGGTCGCGGCAGACCCCCTTGCGCTGCTCGAGGACGTCGAGCACGGTGGTCAGGGGGTTGCTGGTGCCGTACTGAAAGGTGATGTTCTCGTGCACCCAGTCGCAGATCGCCTGCACCCGCCGGCCGCTGGGCTCGGTCTGGCCGAACAGCTCCCAGGCCATGCCCATCAGGTGGTCGGAGAGGCAGTAGCGGCTGGGCAGGGTGAAGTGGAGGAGGTCGCCCGGGATGTCGTCCACCGGGACCTGGGGCGCCGTGGTGCCGTCGAGGTCGGGAGCGTCCGGGGCCGAGACGACGGCGTCGTAGCGCAGCATGAGGGCGCCGGCGGGCATGACCAGGCGCTTCACCGGGTTGCCGTAGAAGTCGCTGTACTCGTCGATCGGCACAGCCGGCTCCGTGGTCCAAGTCTCCGTGACGAGCTGGTGGGTGGAGTCCGAACGGGGGCGGACCTGGACGGTCGCGACGGTCGGAGCGCTCACGCCGTACCTGAACTCGCAGCCGACCCGTAAGTTGATCGTCTTCTCAGGTTGCGGGATGGCGGAGACACTATAGCGGTGGCTTTGCGGAATCTTGATGCCAACTACGAGGTCAACGGATTCTATGACGAGATGCTTGCGGCCTCAGGCAGGCCGCGCCCTCCTTACGCCCGACTCTACGAGCAGCTGAACCGGCTCGGTCCGGCCGAGCTCCAGCGGCGGTGGGCGCTGGCCATGGAGATGTTCCGCAACCACGGCATCACGTTCGCCGTCTACCCGGACGCCCAGGGGACCGAAAAGGTGTTTCCCTTCGACGTCATCCCGCGCCTGATCGAGGCGGACACCTGGCGCAGGCTGGAGGAAGGCCTTAAGCAGCGGATCCGGGCGCTGAACCACTTCCTGGAAGACGTGTACGGACGCAAGCAGATCATCAAGCAAGGGGCGATACCGCCCGAGATCGTGCTCAGCAGCTCGCTTTACCTGCGCGAGATCGAGGGCCTGCCCGTCCCCCACGGCATCCACTGCCACATCGCCGGCATCGACCTGGTGCGCGACGAGAAAGGCGACTTCTTCGTGCTCGAGGACAACCTGCGCACGCCGTCCGGCGCGTCCTACGTCCAGGCCAACCGCTACGTGATGAAGCGGATCCTGCCCGACCTTTTCGCGGGCTACCCGGTGCGCCCGGTGGAGGGCTACGTCCACGAGCTGCTGCGGTACCTGCGCTGGCTCGCGCCCGCAGGCGTCGACGACCCGACGGTGGTGCTGCTGACGCCGGGCATCAACAACTCCGCGTACTACGAGCACCTGTACCTGGCCAAGCAGATGGGCGTGGAGCTGGTCGAAGGTTCAGACCTGGTCGTCGACGAGGACAAGGTCTTCATGCGCACGACCCGCGGCCTTCGCCCGGTGCATGTCATCTACCGCCGTATCGACGACGAGTGGCTGGACCCGATCTTCGGCCGTCAGGAGTCGCTCGTCGGGGTGGCGGGCCTGGTCAACGCCTACCGCGCCGGGAACGTGGCCATCGCCAACGCGCTCGGCAACGGGGTCGCCGACGACAAGGCGGTGTACGCGTTCGTGCCCAAGGTCATCCGCTACTACCTGGGCGAGGATCCGATCCTGCCCAACGTGGAGACGTACCTCTGCGCGCTGGACGCCGACCGCAAGTACGTGCTCCAGCACCTCGACAGGCTGGTCGTCAAGACGACCGACGCGTCGGGCGGGTACGGCATGCTGATCGGCCCGGAGTCGACGCGGGAGGAGCGCGAGGAGTTCCGGCGCCGGATCACGGAGAGGCCGCGCGCGTTCATCGCCCAGCCCGTGGTCGGCCTGTCGGTCCAGCCCGTGCTGGACGGCGACCGGCTGCGGCCCGGACACCAGGACCTACGCCCCTTCGTCCTCACCGGTCCCGACGTCTACGTCACCCCCGGCGGCCTGACGCGGGTCGCCCTGAAGCCGGGCTCGCTCGTGGTCAACAGCTCGCAGGGCGGCGGCAGCCGCGACACCTGGGTCATCGCGGACGACGGGGCCGCGGGGGAGCCACCGAATGCTTAGCCGGGCCGCCACGTCGCTGACCCTGCTCGGCCGCCACCTCGAGCGCGCCGACCACCTGGCCCGCATCCTCGGGGTGCACGTCGCCCTTTCGCTCGACCGCACCGACGAGCCCGGGCCGGAGTTCTGGGTTCGGTTCATGGAGCTCGCGGGCTGGCGAGGCAGCGACACCGGTCGTCGCGAGCAGGCCGTGGAGATGGTGGTCGCGGGCACGCTTGGCCCATCGGTGCGCGCGAGCATCGCCTCGGCTCGGGTCGCGGCGCAGGCCGTTCGGCCTTCGGTGCCAAGCGAGCTGTACGAGCAGGTCAACGCCCTTCACTGGCGGGTGCAGGAGGCGGTGTGGCAGCCCGACCTCTACCGCTTCCTCATGGACGTGCAGATGAGCATCCGGCTCGTGGACGGGCTGATCGAGGACACGATGTTCCACGACGAGGCGCGCGACTTCGTGCGCCTTGGTAAGTTCATCGAGCGCACGGCCAACGTGACGGCGGTGGTCACCCACAAAGCGGCGGAGCTGCACGACACGCCCGAGGACTCGCTCGAATGGACGGCGGTGCTGAAGTCGTGCTTCGCGTTCGAGTCCTACCAGGCCCGGTACGGGGGCGGCGTCACCGAAGACAGCGTGATCGAGTGCCTGATGCTCGACGGCGCGCTGCCGCGCTCGGCCAGGTTTGCCGCCTCGAGCGCGCTCGAGGCGGTAGCGCGTATTGAGGGCAAGTCGCGGCGGTCGAAACCTTTACGGCTGCTGATCCGCCTCAGCGGCATGTACCAGCAGGCGAACACGCAGTCGATCGCCGAGACGCCGCTCGACTTCGAGGGCGATGTCCGGAGCATCCTGCGCACGCTCGAGGTCGCGCTGCGCGAGACGTACTTCCACCCGAGCAAGGTGCCGGCCACAGTGGCGGGCGAGGAAGGGCGAGGGATGCCGCAGCAGCAACAGCAGCGGCAGGTGCGGTCGTGAAACTCGAGATCGTGCACAGCACGCGCTACCGCTACACCGCCCCCATCGCCGAGACGGTGATGGAGGTGCGCCTGCGGCCGATGGACGGCAACGGCCAGCGCTGCGCCGACTTCAGCCTCGAGCTCAGCCACGGGGTGAAGGCGCGCTCGTACGTGGACGGCTTCGGCAACAACGTCCACTACTTCAACCTCGTGCGTCCGCACTCCGGGCTGAGCGTGATCAGTCGCTCCACCGTCGAGACCGGGCTAAACCGGGACGAGGACCCAGGCGAGAAGCTGGTGCAAGACTTCCTGCGCTTCCGCCCGCCGGTCAAGGAC
>VBEK01000186.1 GCA_005889135.1 Chloroflexota bacterium | reverse complement strand
TGGGCGTGCTGGCAACGCCCGAGCAGCAGGTGCTGCCGACCCTGGAGATCGTGAGCGAGAACCCCGTGTACGACTACGACGCGAAGTACACGGAGGGGCGATCGCACCACATCATCCCGGCGCGCATCCGCGAGGACGCGCGAGTGGCCGCGTCCGAGGCCGCCGCCCGCGCCTTCACCGAGCTCGGATGCTCCGGCATGGCGCGGGTGGACATGATCGTCGACGCGAGTGGGACTCCATGGGTGCTCGAGGTCAACACCGTCCCGGGCCTGACCGAGCTCTCGCTGCTCCCCGACGCCGCGCGCGCGGCCGGGATCGAGTTCGACGCGCTGTGCACGCGCCTGGTGGAGCACGCCGTCGGCCGGCACCGCCACCGCGTGGGGCCCACCGCGGTATGAGGTTCCGCCGCCGAAGCTCAGTCCTGCCTCGCGCTCCCTGGCCCAAAGGTCTCGAGCGCACCGAGCCGCTGAAGGGCCAGCTGTGGACGCGCTCCGAGAAGGCGCTCAAGCCGCCGGACGTGCACTGGGCGTGGCGTGCGCTCGCCGCGGGAGTGGCTGTGCTGGAGACGGTCCTGCTGGGCTGGCTGTGGTTCGGTCCCGCGTTCGCGGTCCGCACAGTCGAGATCAGGGGCGCCCACCACCTGAGCGCGAGCCAGGTCGCCGCGGCGGCCGGAGTCTCGGGGGGGACGGTGATCTCGATCGACGGACAGACCGCGCAGGGCCATCTGCTGGACCAGGTGTGGGTGCGCACAGCGACGGTCCAGCCCGAGCTGCCCGGGACGGTGGTGATCAAGGTGAGCGAGTGGGAGCCCATCGCCGCCTACCACGCGGGCCCGTCGACGAAGCTCTTCCTGATGTCGAGCCAGGCGATCATCCTCGGCCCGACGCCGGCGGGCGGCGGCCTGGTCGACATCCAGGGTCCCGCGGGCAAAGATCCGGGGGTGGGCGAACGCCCTCTCGACCCGCAGCTGCTCACGGCGCTCGTGAACATGGCGCGCGTCTTCCCGACGCTGCTGGGCCAGGACGTGGCGGGGTTCGTCTTCGACTCCTGCGGCAACCTCACGCTCATCGCCAAGCGCGGTTGGAAGGTCTACTTTGGCCGCGTGCTGACGCCGGAGGAGTTCGCGACGCTGCGCGACAAGCTGACCGCTCTGAAGGCAATCGCCGGCCAGGTGAACTACAGCTCGCCGGACCTGCTTTACGTAAACGTCATGAATCCGGCGGAGCCCGCCGCAGGCTTCAAGTCTCGACAGCCCGCGCCCGCCTCGCCCGCGCCGAGCTCGACACCGACGCCGAACCCATGCAGGTGATCGTCGTCGCGGTCCTGTTCGTGATCCTCGGGGTGATCCTCGGCCTCCTCTCGCCGGTCACCATCCCGATCACCTACGCGCGCTATACCGCGGTCGCGCTGCTCGCTGCGCTCGATTCCATCTTCGGCGCGTTCAAGGCCTACATCGCGGGCACGTTCGAGCCGCGCGTGTTCTTCAGCGGCCTGATCACGAACATGCTCCTCGCCGGAGGCCTGACCTACTTCGGCGACAAGCTGGGCGTCGATCTCTCGATCGCGGCCATCGTCGCGTTCGGCGTGAGGATCTTCAACAACCTGGGGGCCATCCGCCGCCACTACCTGTAGGCGCCTGTCCATCCACGCCAAGGACGATCGCGGTGGGGGGGCGATCTGCGGACACACTGAGAAGTTGCTCAGAGGGCTCAACCGCGTGTTCGTTCCGCCACAATCGACGCCGCGATGGCGACGCCTCCCCCGGACCGGCCCTCGTGGCTCGACGCGCCGCCGCCTGAACCTCCGGCGCCTCCGCCTGTCGCGGTTGAAGCTCCCCAGCCATGGAACACGCCTGTGCCCGCGAGCATGTCGCGGGTATGGATCTACATGACGGGGGCAGTTCTGATCACCGTTATCGCCCTGGCCGGCCTGGGCGTTTACGGTCTCATGCACTCGACCGCCAACGTCGAGCCGCACATCGCACCGCCGTCACCACTCATCTCCGACTACGAGCGCGCGGACCGCTTCCTCAACGTCGACCTCGGGCCGGCGCTGGTGGAGACCAACCAGGCGCTGCCCGGAGTGAACGCGCAGTGCACCGCGAGCCTGCCGCCTCCGTGCAAGGACGCCTTGATCACGCTCAACAAGGCGATGCTCGACCTGGACAACGCGATGACCAACAACCAGCGCGACATACCCCCGTGCATCGGGCCCCAGGTGCAGCAGTTCAAGGACGATTGGAGCGGCATGGAGCAGGGCGTGTCGATGGCGATCGGCGGCTACACGGCCAACAGCCGGGCGCTGATCATCCAGGGCTTGCAGAAGTACGCGGCCATCGCCCAGTTCATCAAGCCCGACGTCGACCGGATCAACGCGGCGCGGCAGACCTGCAAGAAGACGCTCTAGCGGCGTCCGACCACAAGCGCTAGGCCGCCCATGGGCTCGGGACACAAAATCTAGCCCCGCAGCGACCCATCAGCCGATATACTTCCGGCAACCCGCCCTCACCATCTAGTCGTTCCAGGAGGCGTTCCAGCACAGTTTTGCAGCGGCGGAAGAAAACCGTCGGTCTCGACCTGGGCACATCCCGGGTCGCGGTTGTCATCGCAGAGTCTGACGATCCCGGCACGCCGGTGACGATCCTCGGCGTCGGCGAGAGCCCGTCCGAAGGTCTGCGCAAGGGCGTCGTCGTCAACCTCGAGAGGACGATCGCGTCCATCCAGGCCGCGACGGTCGCCGCCGAGCGGATGGCCGGTCAGCGTATCGAGTCGGTTGTCGTCTCCCTGGGCGGCACTCATCTCTGGAGCCAGAACTCGACGGGCGTCGTCGCGGTCGCGCATCCCGACCACGAGATCGGCGACGACGACGTCCACCGCGTGGTCGAGGCGAGCCGCGCCATCAGCGTCGCCAGCGACCGTCAGGTCATACACGTCATCCCGCGCGCGTATACGGTGGACGGCCAGGACGGGGTGCGCGACGCCATCGGCATGACGGGCCACCGTCTCGAGGTCGAGACGAACATCATCACCGGCGCGCAGACCGCGGTCCAGAACGTCATCAAATGCGTGCACGGAGCCGGCTTCGACGTCGAGGACGTCGTCTGTGCCGGCCTCGCGGGCGGCGAGGGCGTGCTCACGGGGCAGGAGATCGAGCTGGGCGTGTGCCTGGTCGAGATCGGCGCCGGCACGACCAACGTCGTCGTCTTCACCGAAGGCTCGGCGCGCCACCTGGCCGTCCTGCCGGTCGGCGGCAACCACGTCACGAGCGACATCGCCATCGGGCTGCGTACGACGCTCGACGAGGCGGAGGGCCTGAAGCTGAACTACGGCCACGCCCTGGCCGACGTCATCGACCACGGAGAGAAGGTCGAGGTCAGGCAGGTCGGCGGCGACCGCATCCAGGCGCTGCCCCGCCGCTTCCTGGCCGAGATCATCGGCCCGCGCATGCTCGAGATCTTCCAGATGGCGCGCGAGGAGGTGCGCAAGTCGGGCTTCGAGCAGCTGCTGCCCGCGGGCGTGGTCGTCGCCGGCGGAGGCTCACGCCTGATGGGCACGATGGACGCGGCGCAGTCGGTGTTCAACACCGCGTCGAGGCTCGGTCAGCCCCTCGGGCTGGCGGGCCTCGCCGACAAGGCGCACGGACCGTCTTTCGCCGTCGCGGCCGGGCTGGTGAAGTGGGGGGCGCGCGATCGCGGCGTCCATGCCGGGACGCGCCAGCCGGTCACCCTCGGCAACACGTATCAAAAAACAGTGAGGTGGCTGCGAGATTTTTTCTAGAGAACACACCAAGAACCAACTTGAGCTCGCCATGGCACACAGAAAAGCGAAGGAGGATCACCTGATCGTCATGAAAGAGAGCGAGTTGCACGAAGGGCGGGCGAGGATAAAGGTCGTCGGCTGCGGCGGCGGGGGCGGCAACGCGGTCAACCGCATGATCTCGAAGGCGCTCAAGGTGCAGTTCATCGCCGTCAACACCGACAAGCAGGCGCTCGAGCGCTGTCAGGCCGACATCAAGGTCCAGATCGGCAACAAGGTCACGCGCGGCCTGGGCGCCGGCGGCGACTGGACCCGGGGTCGCGACGCGGCCGACGAGAGCCGCACGGAGCTGTCCGCGGTCGTCCAGGAGTCGGACATGGTGTTCATCACCGCCGGCATGGGCGGGGGCACCGGCACCGGATCGGCCTCGATCGTGGCCGAGATGGCGAAGGAGGCGGGAGCGCTGACCATCGGCGTGGTGACGCGCCCGTTCTCATTCGAGGGAAGGATCCGCAACGACACCGCCGAGGAGGGCATCAAGGCCCTTCGCGGCCAGGTCGACGCCCTGATCGTCATCCCCAACGACCGTCTGGCGCAGGTCGCCTCGTCGAAGACCACGCTGGAGGAGGCGTTCCGGATGGCGGACGACGTCCTCCGCCAGGGCGTGCAGGGCATCTCCGACCTAGTCACGCAGCCGGGCGTCATCAACCTCGACTTCGCGGACGTCAAGGCGATCATGGAGAACGCGGGCGAGGCGCTCATGGGCATCGGCCACGGCGCCGGCGACTCGCGCGCCGAGGACGCGGCCAAGCAGGCCGTGGCCAGCCCGCTGCTCGAGACGTCGATCGACGGCGCCAAGGGCATCCTCTTCAACATCACCGCCGGCAAGGACATCACCCTCCAGGAGGTCCAGAAGGCGGCGGAGATCGTGCGCGCGGCGGCGGACCCGGGCGCCAACATCATCTTCGGCGTGGTCCGAGACGACACGATGGGCGGCGAGATCAAGATCACCGTGATCGCCACCGGCTTCGCGGGCAAGACCCAGCACGAGACGAGGCAGGAGTCGACGCGTCGTACGATCGAGCGGCCCGAGTTCGGCCCCGAGGAGCTCGGGGACATCAACATCCCCGCGTTCCTGCGCAACAGGATGTAGGGATTCAAGGAGATTTGTGCGCTGCCCGTACTGCGGTCACCACGACCTGAAGGTGGTCGACTCGCGCGACTCGGAGGTCGGCGAGGCGATCCGCCGCAGGCGCGAATGCCTGCAGTGCGGGCAGCGGTTCACGACGTACGAGCGCATTGAGACGGTCCCCTTCTTCGTCACCAAGAAGGACGGGCGGCGCGAGGACTTCGACCCGCAGAAGCTGTTCAACGGCCTGAAGAAGGCGACCGAGAAGCGCGACATCTCGCCCGAGCGCCTGCGCGCGATCGTCGACGACATCGAGGCCGAGCTCCGCCGCTCGGGGCGGGTGGAGATCCCGAGCCAGGAGATCGGGGAGATGGTCATGGAGCGGCTGCGGGACCTGGACGAGGTCGCGTACATCCGCTTCGCGTCCGTCTACCGGGAGTTCATGGACCTGCAGCAGGTCAAGCGGGAGATCGAGCAGGTACTCAGCTCGCGCCGTTCGTAACCTTCTCGGCAATGGTTTCGCAGCCGTTAGTCGCGACTATCCATGGTCCCGAGGCCGGTAATTGCTTGTTAGTCGCGACTATCCATGGTTCCGAGGCCGGTAATTGCTTGTTAGTCGCGACTATCCGAGTGTCTCGGGCCGCGTGACGTGAGGACGACGCCGGCGGTCCTGATGGTGCCCGAGCTGGCCGACGAGCCCGGCTTCGTCCACGGCTTCTCCACCCTTGCCGTCGGGTCCGTGGGCCTGAAGCACGCCCCCGACCCCGGGCTGGTTCTGGGTGCGCGCAAGGCGTTTCTGCACGCCCTCGACCTTGACGGCGTCGAGCCGACGACCATCGGCTCCGTCCACGGCGCGGAGGTGGCCCGGGTCGACGAGCCCGGCGGCGCCGTCGACGACGTCGACGCTCTGTTCACCGACCGCACCGGCGTCGCCATCTTCGCCACCTACGCCGATTGCTACCCGATCGTGCTGTGGGACCCGGAGAAGCGCGTCGCCGGCCTGGTCCACGCGGGCTGGCGGGGGACGCAGGCCGGGGTGTCCGCCGCCGCGGCGCGCTTCATGCGTGACGAGTACGGCTGCCGCCACATCCGCGCCGGGATCGGCCCGGGGATCTGCGGCCGCTGTTACGAAGTGGGCGGCGAGGTGGCGGCGAAGTTC
>VBEK01000006.1 GCA_005889135.1 Chloroflexota bacterium | reverse complement strand
TCGCGCTCGGCGATCAAACGCTCCACTTCTTCGGCCAGGCCGGGCTCCTCGGCGTTGATGACGTCGAGGTGCGCGTCCACGTCGCCGAGCAGCGCCCGCAGCGACGCCTTGTTCAACGGTCCGACCCGTTCGGCGTCGAGGGCGGCGTTGGCCTCGCGGACGTGGTCGAAGACCAGGCCCAGCCCGAACGGCAGGTTGAGGTCGTCGTCCAGGGCGTCGCGGTAGGACACGCGCACCTCGGCCGTGCGCTCCGCCAGCGCGGCGTGCTCCTCCCGCGCCGGCGCCGTCCGGTCGACCCGGTCGGCGAACTCGCGCAGCCTTCGCACCTGCTCCGCCGCGGCGTGCAGCGCCTCCGGACTGAGGCGGACGCGCGATCGGTAGTGCGCGTTGGCGATGAGGAACAGCCGGATCGCCAGCGGATCGTGACCTGCGGCGACCAGGTCGCGCAGGGTCGTGAAGCCGCCGGCGCTCTTCGACATCTTCTCCCCCGTCGCGTCGGCCAGGTGCTCGGAGTGAAGCCATACCCGCGCGAACTGCTTGTGGTTGGCGGCCTCGGACTGCGCGATCTCGTTCTCGTGGTGCGGGAACATGAGGTCGACGCCGCCGGCGTGGATGTCCAGCGTCTCGCCGAGGTAGCGCTTGCTCATGGCCGAGCACTCGATGTGCCACCCGGGCCTGCCCTTGCCGAACGGCGCGTCCCACGACGCGCCCAGCCCCTCGTCGCCCGGCTGCGACCTCTTCCAGAGCGCGAAGTCGCTCACCGACTCCTTTTCATATTTGTCCGTGGCCACCCTCGCGCCCGCCTTGAGCCCCGCCCGGTCGAGGTGCGACAGCTCGCCGTACTTGGGGAAGCTCGTGATCCGGAAGTACACGTCGCCGTCGGCGATGTACGCGTTCCCGTTCTCGATCAGGGTCGAGATCATGTCCACCATCTCGGGAATGTGCTCGGTCGCGCGTGGATAGGCCTCAACCCGCTGCGCCCGCAGCGTGGCCATGTCCTCGAAGAACGCCTCGACGTAAGGCTTCACGTACTCGTCGATCGTCATGCCCGCGTGCATGGCCTGGTCGAGGATGCGGTCGTCGATGTCGGTGAGGTTCATGACGTGGGTCACGCTGTACCCCGACACCTGCAGGTGCCTGCGGACGAGGTCGTAGAAGAGGAAGGCGCGCAGGTTGCCGACGTGGGCGTAGTTCCAGACCGTGGGCCCGCACGTGTACATGCGGACCTGGTCCTTCTCGAGGGGGACGAACTCCTCCTTGTTGCCGGTGAGCGTGTTGTGGAGCCGGAGCGTCATGCCTCTTCGATGGTGGCTACCGCCTGCGCGGCGATCCCCTCCGCCCGGCCCAGCGACCCCAACCCCTCCGGCGACTTGCCCTTCACGTTCACCTCGACGATGCCCAGCCGCCGGGCGAGGTTCGCGCTCATCGCCGCCAGGTACGGGTGGATGCGTGGCTCCTGCGCGATCACCACGCAGTCCACATTCACGACCCGATAGCCCGCGTCGGCCAGCATCGCCACCGACCGTTCGAGCAGCCGCAGGCTCGAGGCCCCCTTGTAACCGGCGTCGTCGGAGGGGAAGTGCGTGCCGATGTCCCCCATCCCAGCCGCACCCAACACAGCGTCGATCACGGCGTGAGTCAGCACGTCGGCGTCGGAGTAGCCGTCCAGCCCGCGCTCGTGCTCGATTCGCACCCCGCCGAGCACCAGCGGACGGCCCGCGACCAGCGGGTGGACGTCGTACCCGATTCCGACCCTCACCGGGAAGCGTGTCGCGTAGCCGAGGGCCGCAGACGGATTCGCGGGATCGGCGGCCGGAGCCAAGGAAGGGGTGGCGCGACGAGGAGCGCACTCGTCGGTGCGCGACGAGGGAGCGCCGGGCCCCCTGACGCAGGCTTGGGCGCCTTTGGCGCCCGGCCGCCTAGACCGCGAAGACGCGCGGAACTTCGGCTACAAGACACGCGTGGTCTCGTGCTCCCTGATGAGCGCCTCCACCACCTCGAGGTCCTCTGGCGTCGTCAGCTTGATGTTCGCCGGCTCGCCCGGCACCACCGACACGATGTGCCCGGTCGCGGCGACGAGCTGCGCGTCGTCGTCTCCGACCAGTCCCGCGTCCGCGGCCTCGCGGTGCGCCCGCGCGAGCAGCTCGTACGCGAAGCCCTGCGGCGTCTGGGCCAGCACGACCAGCGACCTGTCGAGGCTTTCAACCAGCCTGTTGCCCTCGACGCGCTTCACGGCATCGCGCGGGTTGATGGCAGGAAACGCCGCGCCCGTCTCCATGGCCGCGGCCAGCACCCGTCGCACGAGGGCCGCGGTCGCAAGGGGCCGAGCCGCGTCGTGCACCAGGACGAAATCGCAGTCCCCGAGCGCGGCCAGGCCCATGCGCACCGAGTCCTGCCGGCTCTCGCCGCCGGCCTTCACGACCACCGGCTTGCGCGGCGCCAGAGTCTGGACCTCCCGCTCCGCCGACTCGAGCCGGCTCGGCGGGCCGACGACCACGATCCGGTCCACCTCGTCGAGGGCAAGGAACAGCTCCAGCACTCGCGCCAGGGTCGTCCGTCCGTTCAGGCGCACGAGCGCCTTGCTTCCGCGCCCCAGCCGCGAACCCGTACCCGCCGCCGCCACGATCGCTCCTACGGTGGCCACGCTAAGCGGACTCTTCGCGTGGCTTGACGCGCGCCGGGGGCCGGCGTGTCTCCGCGCCCGCCGGCTCGGCGAAGATCATCCGCCCCGCCGAGGTCTGGATCACCGACGTCACCACCGCCGTGATGGTCTGGTTCAAGAGCCGGCGGCCGTTCTGCACGACGACCATGGTGCCGTCGTCGAGGCTGCCCACGCCCTGTCCCGGCTCCTTGCCCTCGCGCGCCACCGTGACCACAATCTCTTCGCCGGGGATCGCCACGGGCCGCATGGCCTGGGCCAGCTCGTTGAGGTTCAGCACGGCCACGCCCTCCAGGCGCGCGATGCGGTTGAGGTTGAAGTCGTTGGTCATGATCGCCCAGCCCCTGCGCTTGGCCGTGCGCACGAGGTGGTTGTCGATGTCGCCGGTGACGGGCGCGTCGTCCTCGGTCACCTGCAGGTCGATCGCCGGCTCCTTCTGCATGTCAGTCAGGACGTCCAGCCCGCGACGGCCGCGACGGCGGCGCGTCACGTCGGCCGAGTCGGCAACCGTCTGCAGCTCGCGGAGCACCGAGCTGAGGATGATCAGGGGCATGTCGAGAAATCCGGTCTTGGCGATGTCGAGGATGCGGCCGTCGATGATCACCGAGGTGTCGAGCAGGAGAGCAGGGACGCGGTGGTTCGAGCTGTCCTTGTCGCGGCCGAAGAACAACGCCATCAGCTCGGCGCGCCGGGTCAGGCCCACGGACGCGCCCTGCACCGCGAGCAGCAGCGCAAGCACGGCGGAAACGCCGTATCCATAAGGAAGGTCGCGGACGAAGACGCCGATGAGGACGGCGATGACCAGGCCGACGATCATGCCCATCAGTCCGCTGAGCATGTCGGGGAGTGGAGTGGCCGTCAGCCGAAAGTTGAACTTCCGCCATCCTCCCAGCACGTAGGGCGTGCCAAGGTAGGCGAAGATCAAACCTTCGAGGGTCGTCAGCCCGATGATCGCCCAGCCCGGGTGCGCGCTCGAGATGCCCCGGACCATGAAATAACCGAGCAGAAAACCACCGACCACTCCGAGCCCCGCCCCCAACACGCGGGCGAGATTCTCGGAACGCATCACGGGTTACCTCCTCAAGAGACCGACAGTCCGGCCTCCGCTATGAATACGCCGGACTTGATGGGTGAAGAAAAAGCGGCGGAAACCGCGTCCGCCACGGACCGGACCTCGACCACGTCGAGGCCGGAGGGCCGTCCGGCTCGAGAGCCGGCCGGAATCAAAGCGCGCGTCAGGCCGTGCCGCTCCGCCTCCTGGAGGCGACGCTCGAGATGGCCGACGCGGCGCACCTCGCCCGACAATCCCAGCTCTCCGATCACCACGAGGCCGTCCGGCATTGGCCTTGAGCGGTCGTTGCTGACGATCGACAGGGCGAGTCCGAGGTCGGCGGCCGGCTCCGTGATGCGGATGCCGCCCGCCACGCTGACGAAGACGTCCTTCTGCCCGAACGAGGTGTTTTCGAGGCGCCTCTCGAGCACCGCCAGGATCATGTGCAGCCGGTTGACGTCGAAGCCGTTCGCCACCCGGCGCAGGGGATGGTTCGGGGTGGAGTTGACCAGGCTCTGGACCTCCACGAGGAGCGGACGGGTGCCCTCCAGGGTGGCGACGATCGCGGTTCCAGGCGCGGAGGGCTGGGCGCTCGCCAGGAGCGCGGCCGAGGGGTCGGAAACCTCCTCCAGGCCCGCCTCGCCCATGGCGAACACGCCGATCTCCTCGGCCGACCCGAAGCGGTTCTTGGTCGCGCGCAGGAGGCGGAGCTCCTGCCGGCGGTCGCCTTCGAGGTACAGCACGGTGTCAACGATATGCTCCAGGACCCGCGGGCCGGCGATGGAACCGTCTTTCGTCACGTGGCCGACGAGGAAGACGGGCACGCCGATCTCCTTGGCCAGGCGCATCAGCCGGGCTGCCGACTCTCGGACCTGGGTGACGCTTCCGGCGCTGCCCTCGAACCCGGCGTCGGTCACGGTCTGGATGGAATCGATGATCGCCAGCCGCGGGCGCTCCGCCCGGATCGTTTCGCAGATCGCGTCGAGATCGTTCTCGGCCAGGAGCAGGATGCCGGGCTCGAGGGCGCCGAGCCGCTGGGCGCGCATCCGCACCTGCTGGCCAGACTCCTCGCCAGAGACGTAGAGGACCTTGCCGCCGCGCGCCGCCTGCGCCGCCGCGTGCATCAGGAGCGTCGACTTGCCGACGCCAGGCTCGCCGCCGATCAGCACCAGGCTGCCCGCGACGACGCCTCCACCGAGCACGCGATTGAGCTCGCCCCACCCCAGCCGGATGCGCGGTGCGTCCTCCGCCGCCAGGTCGGTGAGCGCGATCGCTCGCGCGGGCTCCATAGGCCTGGGCCTCGAGTCCCGGGTCGCCTTACGGACCTGGAACTCCTGAAGCGTGTTCCAGGCGCGGCAGTGCGGGCACTGGCCGGCCCAGCGGAGGCTCTCCCCGCCGCACTCCGTGCAGACAAAGGTGATCGTGGATTTCGGCATTGCTGAGACTCTGGACTTCTGACGGATCTTTGACAAGGCGGCCGTACCTTTTTACAGGACCAGGCGTTTTATCTGGTGAGCGTCGAGACGCCGCCCTGACTACCCCCGGGGCGGCGTCAGTTTGTCCGGTCGATCCCAAATCCCTATCCTCCGACCCCGTGGACGCCAGCATCACCATCGCCGGAATCGAAGAAGCGGCGCGCGTCATCGACCCCGCCTTCCTCCACACGCCGCAGTTTGTCTGCGAGCCGCTCAGCGATCGCACCGGAGTCACCACCGTGCTCAAGGTCGAATCGGTCAACCCGATCCGCAGCTTCAAGGGCCGCGGCGCCGATTACATCCTGCACCGCCTCGGCACCCAAACGAAGCCCATCGTCTGCGCGTCCGCCGGCAACTTCGGCCAGGGCATGGCCTACGCGTGCCGCAAGCGCGGGATCAAGATCACCGTCTTCGCCGCCCACAACGCGAGCCCGCTGAAGATCGAGCGCATGCGCGCGCTCGGCGCGAAGATCGAGCTCGAGGTCGGCGACTTCGACCAGGCCAAGGACGCCGCGAGGCGTTTCGCCGAAGAGCAGGATCAGCTGTTCATCGAGGACGGCAAGATCGGCGCGATCGGCGAGGGCGCGGCCACGATCGCGCTCGAGCTGACGGGGATGCAGGATCCGCTCGACGCCGTCTTCGTGCCGCTCGGCAACGGTTCGCTGGTCAACGGCATCGGCACGTGGCTCAAGCACGCGTCGCCGGGGACAGAGGTCATCGCCGTGTGCGCCGCGACCGCGCCGTCGATGGCGCTGTCCTGGAAGGCGCACCGCGCCGTCGACGCTCCGAGCGACACCATCGCCGACGGCATCGCCGTCCGCGTGCCCGTGCCCGAGGCGGTGGCGCTCATGGAGCACACGGTCGACGACGTGATGATCGTCGACGACGAGATGATGGTCGCGTCCATGCGCACCCTCCTGCACGACGCGGGCCTCGTCGTCGAGCCGGCAGGCGCGGCGGGGCTGGCGGCGATCGCCCAGCGCAAGCACGACCTCGCCGGCAAACGCGTCGCCGCGATCCTCACCGGAGGCAACCTCACACAGGACCAGCTCAAGGCCTGGCTCGACTGAGCTAGGCGCTGCGCTCCAGGTCGGCGAGGTAGTCCAACGCCGCCAGAGGCCCGTATTCGCGAAACACGTCCGGCGCCGCGGACTGCAGGAGCGACTGCACCTGCCCGGCGAGCTGGGCCCTCAGCGGGTAAGGCAGCTCCGGCCGGCGCCTCCCGTAGGCGGCGACCAGGCGCCGCAGATCTGGGTCGAGCCCACGCAGAAAGAGCTCAGCCTGCGATGCGGGCGCGTAGGCCAGCGCGGCCGACGCCGGCGGAGGCGCTCCCCACGCCTGCGGCGGTGGTCCGGGGTCCGTCGGCCGGCCGCCCGGCACCTGCCACAGCGGCAGCCAGTCCGAGTCCTTGACCACGATCGTGCCCGCCGCGAGGTCGCCAAGCCTCTTGCCGCGTCCGTTGAGGAACAGCACGACCATGCCGATCCCGTAGCCGTAGGGCAGGAAGTCGACCAGGCGGACGAGGTTGCGGATGCCGGCCTGCGCGAACGTCATCGGCTCGCCGCGGTCGCCCACCGCGCGCAGCCGGAACACCCTCTTGCCCACCGTCTGCCCCGACCAGAACGCCTCGCATGTCCAGTGGTAGCCGAACACGATGACGAAGGTGCCGATGACCGCGATCAGGTAGGCAAGGACGTCGCTGCCGCCGGCGCCTACGAAGATCGCCGCGGCGTAGAGGGCGGCAAGGAAGAACGACAGGATCAAGAGGTCGAGGAGCTGCGCGATGCCGCGCGTCGCCAGGCCCGCGACCTGGTAGTCGAACGACACCCGCTCGGGGGTGGCGACGACGAGGTCGCTGTCGGGGAGGGGTTGGCTCATCGCGGGCTTATTGTCATTCTCATGAGAGCGGAGGAGTTCGTGACGATTCGCCGCCAGGACTGGAACCGGCTAGAGGACCTTCTCGCCCGCGCCGGCGCCGGCCACATGAACGCCCTCACGCCGGCGCAGGTGCTGACCATGGCCGCGCTCTACCGGCGCGCCACCGCCGACCTCGCCCGCGCCCAGCGCGACTGGCCCGATGAGCCGGTTCACCGCTACCTCAATGGCCTGGTCGCGCGCGGCCACGGCATCGTCTACCGCCGCGGCGGCGAGGTCTGGAAACGAATCCGCCGCTTCTACGCGGAGACGCTCCCGCGCACCTACCGCGCGGCGTGGCCGTACCTGCTGGCGGCGGCGGGGCTGATGTTCGTCCCGATGTTCATCGCCTTTTTCATCGTCCTCTCCAACCCCAACGCCGCCTACGCGATCGTCGACCCCGAGCTCATCAAGGGCGTCCACCACCACGAGCTCTGGACCCACATCCCCGAGAACCAACGGGTGCAGGCGGCCGGCGTGATCATGACCCACAACATTCAGGTCGTGATCCTCGCCTTCGGGTTTGGGGTGGTCTTCGGCCTGCCGGTCGTCTGGGTTCTGGTCACCAACGGCATCTCGATCGGCGGCCTCTTCGGCCTGACCCAGGCTTACGGGCTCGGCGCCGGCCTGTTCGACTTCGTGATCGCGCACGGCGTGCTCGAGCTGTCGATCGTCGTCGCCATCTGCGCCGGCGGCCTGATGATGGGCTGGGCGCTGGTGTCGCCGGGCAATCGCAAGCGCTCCGACGCGCTCGTGCTCGCCGCGCGCCGCGCCTTCACCATCCTGCTCGGCCTGGCACCGATGCTCGTGGTTGCGGGCACGATCGAGGGCAACATCTCACCATCGAACGCTCCTTTCGGGGTCAAGCTCGCGATCGGACTGACCACCGGCGCCCTGTTCTATTCGTACCTGCTGCTGGCGGGACGAGGCCCTAGAGAAGGGCCCGCTCCTTGAGCTCGAGGTAGCGCTCGACCAGGGCGGGGCTCAACTTCCCGGCGACGACGTCCAGCCCCAGCACGCCCCCTCGCCGCAGCAGCTCGAAGCTCTCCCGCCGGCTGGAGACGAACTCCTCCGCGGCCGCCCACTCATAGGCGCGGTTGGTGCTGTCGATCGGAGCGTCGCGCGCGGTCAGGACCGCGGGGTCGGACATGGCGACGACCAGGACGAGGTGACGGCCGGCGAGGCGCAGCGCGTGAGCGACGAGCTCGCGCGACGCCTCCGGATCCTGAACGTCGGTCAAGACCACGACCATCGACCGGCGACCGACTCGCAGGGCGAGGTGCGTCATCGCGTGCCCGAAGTCGGCCTCCACGTACTCCGGCCTGACCGCGTACAACGCCTCCGTGATGCGCCGCAGCTGCGTCGGCCCGCGCTCGGGCTTGAGAAAGCTCGTGACGCGGTCGTCGAACGTCATCATGCCGACCCGGTCGCCGTACGCCTGCGCCACCCAGGCGAGCATCAGCGCCGCGTTGACGGCGTGGTCCAGTTTGTCCAGCTCGCCCGCCGGCGCGGTCATGAGGCGGCCGCAGTCGAGCGCGATGATCACCTGCTGCCCGCGCTCGGCCTCGACCTCGACCACCACCGGCCTGTCACGTCTCGCCGTCGCCGTCCAGCTCACGCGCCGGACGTCGTCGCCGCGCACGTACTCGCGCAGGCCTGCGAACGCGGTCGATGCGCCTGGCGGACGCGCGCGCCGCAAACCGGCCATGGCTCGCAGGCCTCGCCGCAGCGACAGCTGGATGCGGCGGATCGCGACCACGTTCGGAAGCACGGCGACCTCTTGCCTGTCCGCCAGCCGCACCTGGCGCCGCCACCAGCCATCGGGTCGCCACACCTGCAGGTCGACGGCGCCGAACTCGTACGCGCCGCGTCGCGGCGAGCGCGTCGTGTAGGCGAGCTTGAGCACGCCGCTGCCGTCGAACCGTCCGGCGACCTCGCGCGGCGTCGGTCGCAGAGGATCCGGCGCGTTGTCGGCGATCCTGGCCAGGAGACCAGCCGCGGCGCGGTTCTCGACGATGACGGTGACCTCTTCGGCCTCGCCGAGCGAGAAGGGCTCTGGCATCACGCGCCGGGCGCGGAATCCCGTTCGATCGGGTAGGAGCGCGAGGTCACGCGCCGCGATGATCGCCAGCCCGACGTGGTAGACGACCGCAACCAGACCGAGGAAAGGTGACGCGGCGGCGAGCGCGATGAGCCCGGCGCCGATGGCGACCGCCCAGATCAGCCTGGGCTGCGGGGCCAGACCCCGGACCAGGTTCAGCGCGGCGGCACCACCCGTCCGGCGACCATGTCGAGCACGCTGTCTGGCGTCTGCCCGGCGACTTCGGCCTCCGGACGGAGGATCAGCCGGTGACGGAACGCCGCCGCCAGCAACGCCTTCACGTGGTCGGGCGTCACAAACTCGGCGCCCTCGAAAGCCGCGTACGCGCGCGCGGCGAGCATCAGCAGCACCTCGGCGCGCGTGCTGGCCCCGAGGGTGATCTCCGGCGCGGAGCGCGTGGCCGCCGCGAGGTCGACCACGTAGCGCCGGATCTTCTCGTCGACCACGACCTTCGCGACCTCGTCGCGGCAGGCCTGGATGTCTGCCGAGCCCAGCACCGGCTCGACGCCCGCCTTGACGGGGTCGCGCAGCTCGATGCCCGACTCCCAGCGCCGCAGCACCTCCATCTCGTCCGCGGGCGCGGGGTAGTCGAGGCGGACCTTGAACAGGAACCTGTCCTGCTGCGCCTCGGGCAGAGGGTACGTGCCTTCGTACTCGACCGGGTTCTGGGTCGCGAGCACGAAAAACGGAGGGGGGAGCTCCAGCTGCTGGCCCTCGAGGGTTACGCCTCGTTCCTCCATCGCCTCGAGCAGCGCCGACTGCACCTTGGCCGGCGCGCGGTTGATCTCGTCCGCGAGGAGGACGTTGGTGAAGATCGGTCCGCGGCGCAGGGAGAAGGTGCGCGTGGCGAGGTCGAACACCGATGTCCCGAGGATGTCCGCGGGCATGAGGTCCGGCGTGAACTGGACGCGCCCGTACTCCAGGCGCAGGGCACGGGCGATCGCCTTCGCCAGCAGCGTCTTGCCCGTCCCGGGCACGCCCTCCAGGAGCACGTGGCCCTGGGCCACGAGGGCGATCGCGCACAACCGGATCGCGTCGTCCTGGCCCACGACCGCCTTGACGAGCTGCTCGCGCAGGCGCGCGAAGAATTCAGGTGCGGTCGTCACTTGCGCCGGGTCGCGGCTGGGTGCGCGATCTCGTGCAGACGCCGCGCCGCGGTCAAGACGTCGTGCTCGGACGCGGAAGACGTGTCCAGAGAGTTCTCGACCTCCGCCAGCTCCCTCGCCACCTCAGGCGCGCGCACCCAGAGAGCATTCCAGAAGCGCTCGCGCGGCTGCACCGGAAGGCCGGTGTGCAGGGCGACCACACGCTCCGTCGCACCCGCGAGCAGGCCCAGCGTGACTCGGCGCGCGCTCGACCGCCTGAGCAGCTGGCCCACCGCCACCGACCACTCGACGTCCGACCTCACGGTCTCGGGCACGCGCCCGACGAGTGGCCCGAAGCGGCGGCCGCGAAGCAGCAGGCCGAAGAAGACCGCCACCACGAGCCACATGATCGCCGCGCCCCACGACGTCGCGAGCCACGCCTGCGGCGCGAAGGCGCCAATCGTCAATCCGTGGTGGTACTCGTCGAAGGCCACCGCCGCGCCCGCGTCGACGCCAAGCAGGTCGGCGAGGAGGCGCCCGTTGTCCGCCTTCTCGAGGTAGCCGTTGCAGAGGACCAGCGGATCGGCCAGGACGACGACCTCGCCCGCGCCGAGGCGCTGGACGTAGCCGGCCACAAGCCCGTACGCCGTGCGCAGGATGGCGACCTGGCCGGGCGACGGCTCGAGCGGTTTGACGGATGCGCCGCCGGTGACGCTGGCGACGCCGGCCAGCACCCCGGCGTCGGCGCTGTAATCGCCCGCCACGTAACCGTCATCGCCGAACCGGATCACCCCGAAGGCCTGGTCGAGCTGAGGGTCGCCCTGCTCCGACGCGTAGATGAGGATGCCACCCTGGCCGCGGACCCAGCCGAGTATCCGCGCCGCCTCCTCGCCGGTGTATGGACTCGTCGGCGAGAAGACGAACATGACCGACGACGAGGCCGGGGTCGTGAAGTCGCCGGTGATCTGACTCGTCGGATGCCCCATCGCCTGCGCGAACAACAGCGCGGCCGAGGCGCCGTTGGCCGCGTCGCTGTTGGTGCTGTGCTCGGGGGAGCCATTGTTGGGCTGCGCGAGGTAGGCCGCCGCGGCGATGAGCGCGGCGACGGCGACGGGGATGATCCAGCCCCGGATTCTCTTCATGCGGCGGCTGCCGCCGGCCGCCGGTACGGGGCCGCCACGCGCAGGGCGTGCTCATACGTCGCTACGTCGACGTCGCGCCCGCCGTACACGGCCGCCTCGAAGGGAAGGAGCAATGGTCGCAGGCCGGCAAAGTCTGGCGAGCGCTGGAACAGCTCGCGCACGGTGAGCGGGCTGCCCTCCCACGACCTCTCCCCCGCCAGCGTCGCCGCGACGCCCGCGCACAGCGCGCGGATGGCGCCCACCCGGTCGCCGCGGGACGCGAGGCGATCGGCTTCCGCGAAGTAGTCAGCGGCTAGGCGAGGACCCTGAGGCGCCGCGCCGATCGACTGGGTGAAGCGCCCGCGCGCGGCGCGAAAGACGACGAACACCACCGCAGCGAGAATCAGCACCGCGACCAGGTAGATCCACAACAAGGGGGGCTGCCCGCCTCCGGGCGAGCCGAATAGCAGGCGCAGCAGGTCCCGAATTCGGTCCTGCACCCACTGCGATAGACGGTCGAGCGCCGAGGGCGGACGTCGCAGCGCGTCGTAGCGGCTCGACGCCAGGACGTCGTGCAGGCGCTGCCGGGCGAGGTCAGGGTCCGCCGTCGTCCTGGGTTCGCGCAGCGCGCCGGCGAGCGCCGACAGCCTCGTGCGGGCATCGTCGTACGAGGGCGGCCGGGCGCGGAGGTCGGCAAGGATCTCCGGCTGTGTGTCGCCAGTGCCCTCGGTCAGCACCCGGATCGCGCGGTCGGCCGGGCCCCGATCCGCGCCTGACGCATGTTCTATCAGCGCGTACGCCTCCGTGACGGCTGACAGGTAGCCGGGCGGCGGCGCCGGGTCGGCCGCCACGGGCCCCGCCAGGCCCACGACCGCCGCGGCCGTGAGCGCGAGCGCTGCGACCGGCCGCAGCAACCCGCTCAGATCGCCGCCGGCGGGGCCGCCAACCGATACGCCATCTGGAACAGGTCGAGCGCCTCCCTGCGCACGCGCAGGTCGAAGTAGATGAGGACGATGACGATCTGGAAGATCGGGGTCAGCAGCGCGGCGATCAGCTGGCTCGTGGTGAGGGCGATCGCGGAGGCGAGGAACATCGAGACGAATTGCTCCAGGACGAACTGCGCGATCTGGATGAACGCGCCCAGCGCGCCGGCGACCAGCTCATAGACGACGAAGGTGAGGAACAGGATCAGAAACGTGCGCCACCAGCGGCCCTCCACCAGCAGCCGGCTCCTCGACACCGCGTAGCCGATGCCGGCGTTCTCTATGAACATGATGGGCACGACCGCGACCCACATGACGAAGACCCAGATCCAGAGCAAGAACGGCGCCACGCAGAGGACCAGGGCGAACGACGCCGTGACGCTGTTGAACAGTAGCCAGTAACCGAGCAACGGAAAATAGCGGCGGAGCACTCCCCGGAAGATGCCGCCCGCGGTCACAGGCCGGCCGAGCGCCGACTCGCAGGCGGCGTAGACCACCGCGGAGTGGGTGAACGGCAGGATCAGCACGCCGACCAAAAGGGCACCGAAGAAGCCGAGGTAGAAGCCGCCGAGGAGCGCCAGGTCCGGAGCATCGGTGGTCCGCACGAGGCCGGCGCTGACCCAGGCGATCGCGAGTCCGTAGAGCGCGGCCGCCGGCACGGCGAGGATGACCGAGATGCCGGCAAACAAAAGGAAGTGCCGGCGGTACATGCGAAACGTCTCGTCGAGCAGGTCGCCGATCTCCAGCGGACGCAGTCGCAGAGGAACCGATACGCTCACGTTTCTCGCCTGTCGTGTCGTAAAGCCACCGGCTAAGCGTTGCACGAATTGAAGGGATGGGAATTGAGTCAGCGGGCGAGTCAAGACCCGGATGACGTCCGGGTCCTCTTCGTCGAGGACGATGCGTCAGTCGCCCAGATGTACCGTCTCAAGCTCGAGCTGGACGGCTACACGGTCGACGTCGCCGGCGACGGCCTGAGCGCGCTGGAGAGAGCCAGGTCTGAGCACCCCGACATCATCTTTCTGGACATAGGGCTCCCGAAGCTGGATGGCTTGTCCGTCCTGGAGCAGCTGCGCGCGGACCTCGCCACGGCGGGCATTCCCGTCGTGATCCTTTCCAACTGGAACGAGAAGGAGTTGGTCGAGCGCGGGATCAGCCTCGGCGCGCTCGACCACCTGATCAAGAGCCAGACCACGCCGGCGCGGCTCTCTTCGCGTCTCCGCGACTGGCTGAAAGGGTGAAAGGGTGATGCCTTCCCCTCTCCCCTCCAGGCGGAGAGCGGTCGGGGGTGAGGGGCGCGAACGAAGCTAGCTCTTGGTAGGCGCCGGTCCCGCCGGCGCCGCCGCCGCCGGCTCCTTCTTTGCGTGCTTCACCGGCGTGAACTTGAGGTTCTCCTCGCCCTCCACGTCGATCTGCACCGTGTCCCCGCGCGCGATCTTGCCGCGCAGCAGGTGCTCCGACAGCTGGTCCTCGATCCGGCTCGTGATCACCCGCCGCAGTGGCCGCGCCCCGTACGTCCGGTCGTAGCCCTCCTTCGCGAGCAGGTCCTTCGCCGCGTCGCTGACCTCGATCGTGATCTGCTGCTCCGCCAGGTGCTTGCTCAGGCGGTTCAGCTGCAGGTCGACGATCTCGCGGATCTGGTGCGTGGTCAGGCTCTTGAAGACCACGACGGCGTCGACGCGGTTCAGGAACTCCGGCCGGAACATGCGCTTGAGCTCGTCGTCGATCTTCTGCTTGGTGTTCGCGTGCCGGCGCTCGACCTCGTCCTTCTCGTCCACGACCGCGGGCTGGAAACCGAGCGAGGTCCCCGCCTGGTTGACGTCGCGGATGCCCAGGTTCGAGGTCATGATGATCACGGTGTTCGCGAAGTTGACGATCTTGCCCTTCGCGTCGCTCAGCCGGCCGTCCTCGAGGATCTGCAGGAGCATGTTGAAGACCTCGGGGTGCGCCTTCTCGATCTCGTCGAAGAGGATCACCGAGTAGGGTCGCCGCCGCACGGCCTCGGTCAGCTGCCCGCCCTCGTCGTAGCCGACGTATCCCGGCGGCGAGCCGACCAGGCGAGCGGTCGTGTGCCGCTCCATGAACTCCGACATGTCGAGCTTGATCAGGGCGTCCTCGGAGTCGAAGAGGTACTCGGCCAGCGCGCGCGCCAGCTCGGTCTTGCCGATGCCGGTGGGCCCGAGGAAGATGAACGATCCGATCGGCCGGCGCGGATTCTTGAGTCCGGCGCGTGCGCGCCGCACCGCCTGGGAGACCGTGACGATCGCTTCGTCCTGGCCGACCATGCGCCTGTGGATCTCCTCCTCCATCCGGAGAAGGCGAGCGCTCTCTTCCTCGACCAGGCGTGACACGGGCACCCCGGTCCACGCGGCCACGATCTGCGCGATGTCCTCCTCGCCCACGTCGGGCACGGTCTCGCCGAGCTTGTCGCGCCACGCGGCCTCTTTCAGGGCCAGCTTGTCCTGCAGCTTCTTGACCTTGTCGCGCACGCTGGCGGCGGCCTCGAAGTCCTGCTTGTTCACGGAATCGTCCTGCTCCGCGCGCTGCCTGCGGATCTCCTTCTGCAGCTCCTTCAGGTCGTCGGGCGTGGTCGTCAGCTTCATGCGCACCCGCGCCGACGCCTCGTCGATCAGGTCGATCGCCTTGTCGGGCAGGGCGCGATCGCTGACGTAGCGGTCGCTGAGCACTGCCGCGGAGTGGACCGCGGCGTCGGTGATGACCACGCGGTGGTGCTTCTCGTACAGCGACTTGACGCCGTTGAGGATGTCGATGGTCTCGGCCAGCGTCGGCTGGTCGACGTACACGGGCTGGAAGCGGCGCTCGAGGGCCGCGTCCTTCTCGATGTACTTGCGGTACTCGTTGAGCGTCGTCGCGCCGATGCACTGGATCTCGCCGCGCGCGAGCGCGGGCTTGAGGATGTTGGCGGCGTCGATCGCGCCCTCGGCGGCGCCCGCGCCGACCAGCGTGTGCAGCTCGTCGATGAAAAGCACGACCTCGCGGCTCGAGCGGATCTCGTCGAGGATCTTCTTCAACCGCTCCTCGAACTCGCCGCGGTACTTGGTGCCCGCGACCAGCGCGCCCATGTCGAGCGTCAGCACGCGCTTGTGCTGCAGCGACTCGGGCACGTTGCCGAGGTTGATCTGCTGGGCGAGGCCCTCGGCGATGGCGGTCTTGCCCACGCCCGGCTCGCCGATGAGGGCGGGGTTGTTCTTGGTTCGCCGGCTCAGGATCTGGATCACGCGCTCGATCTCGGTCTCGCGTCCGATCACCGGGTCGAGCTGGTTGCGGCGCGCGAGCTCGGTGAGGTCGCGACCGAACTGGTCCAGCAGTGGCGTCTTCGACGGCTTCTTCGGCGCCGGCTCAGCCTCGGTCTCCGCGCTCGAGTCGTGGAGCAGGCGCTCGATCTCGCCGCGCACCTTCTCCAGGTTGGCGCCGAGGTCCTCGAGCACGTGGGCGGCGATGCCCTCGCCTTCGATGAGCAGGCCGAGCAGCAGGTGCTCGGTGCCGACGTAGTTGTGGCCCATCCGCCGCGCCTCTTCGAAGGAGATCTCGATGACCTTCTTCACGCGCGACGTGGGGATGATCTGCTGGATGATGATCCGCTCGTTGCGACCGAGGACGGATTCGATCGTCTGGCGGACCTTGCCGATCTCCACGCCAAGGTTGTTGAGGACCTTGGCGGCGAGTCCCTCACCCTCGCGAAGCAACCCCAGGAGCAGGTGCTCCGTGCCGATGTAGCTGTGGTGCGATCGTTCTGCTTCTTCCTGCGCGAGCGTCAGAACTTTCTTGGCCCGCTCAGTGAATCGTTCAAACGGATACAAGATCCCTTTCCTCCTGGATTACTTCGACTAGGTGGGGCCAGCACCTCCTCAACAACGGGACTCGGGTACCGGGTGGTACCTCCGCACCTAATATAACGTCCAACTCCGCCACTCGATTTCCGTTAAGAAGAGTGCCCGTGCGCCTCTTCCTGGAACGAGTGGGTGGCTTCCTCCCGGCTGCGGTCGCGCTGACGCTGCCCCTGGCCTTTCTGCCCGCGGCCGCCGACACCTACATCCTCCTCCGCGCCTCCATCGCCATCGCCGGGGCGTGCCTGGGCGTCGGTATCGCCCTTCTCATACCCCCCGCGGCCGGTCTGGGAAACCTCCGCCTTCCGCTCGCCGCCGCCGCGGGCGCGGCGGCGCTGGCGTTCGCGTTCTCGGTCTCGTGGCCGCTCAGCCTGGCTGGGTCGTACACACGCTACGAGTCGCTGCCGATGCGCCTGGCCTACCTGGGGTTGATGGCGACCTCAGTGTGGCTGCTGCGGCGCCGTGTGGAGCGGGACGCAGTCGTGGCCGCCTTCGTCTTTGGCACGACCGTCGCCTGCCTCGAAGCCCTGCAGCAGGCGTTCGCCAACGTTTCCTTCCGCCCCGACGGCAACCTTGGAAACGCCAACCTGCTGGCGGCGCTGATCACGATGGCGGTCCCGCTCGCGATCGACCGGGCGAGGCGGGGCGGCCTGTTCGTCGGCCCATGGGCGGCGTCGGTGGTGGCGATGGCCGCCGGGCTGGTCGTCACGACCTCGCGCAGCGGCGCGCTGGGCGTGATCGCCGGCTGCGGCGCGCTGCTCGTGTTGGCCGTGCCGCGGCGGTTCACAGTGCCGCTGGCAGCCGCCTCGGCGGCCGCGGTAGGCGGGGGCGTTCTGTTCATCCTGCTGTCACCGCTGCGCGCCTTGAACGACGACCCGGCGGGACTGCGCCTCCACCTTTGGCAAGACGGCCTGCGCATGTTCGCCGCCCGGCCGCTGACCGGGTGGGGCGAGGAGACCACGGGGTTGGCGTTCGGGAAATTCCTGACTCAGGACTACGCGGGCCAGGTGACCTTCGACCGCGTCCACTCGGGGGTGCTCGACGTGGCGGTGACGCAGGGTGTGCTCGGGCTGGCAGCGCTCGGCTGGGTCCTGGTCGTGCTGTTCCGAGCCGCGTGGGCGAAGCGTGAGGAACGGGACGTGCCCGCGCTCGCGGCGGCGCTGGTGGGCTACAGCGTGTGGGTCTTCTTCAATTTCGACTGGGCGCCGGCGACCGCGGCGTTCTGGCTCCTGGCAGGAACTTTATGGAGTTCCATCTCCCTCTCCCCTCCAGGGGAGAGGGCCGGGGTGAGGGGCGACAAAGAAGTTTGGCGTGCGGCTGGCGCAGCAGGTCTTGTGGCCGCCGCCGTCGTCTTCGCCGTCCTGCCTCCCCTGGCTGACACGTGGTACCTCCAGGGCCGCGCCGACCTCGCCGTCCGCGCCGACCCGCTGCAGGCCCAGTACCACTGGGCGCTGGGCACACTCCCCGAGCTGCAGAAGGCCTCCGACCTGGGCGAGACCGACCCCGGGCTGTATGTCCAGCTGGGCGACGCCTACCTGAGAGAAGGCGATCGCGTCAACGCCCGGCGCGCGTACGAGCGCGCGCTCGAGATCGACCCGTACTACACGCCGGCGGCCCAGCGCCTAGCGTCCCTCGCTTGAACATCCGATAGTCGCGACTATCCGCCACTTTCGCGACCGAGATGGTCGGATAGTCCGGACTATCGCCCTGATGAGTGGGCCCTACTCGTCCTCTGTGTCCGGGTACTCGTGCTGCTGGCGGTGTGACGCCGCCCCGATCGTCGCCGGCGGCGCCGACAGCTGCTTCAGGCTCAGCGAGATCCGCCGCCGCGCGGTGTCGATCCCGATCACCTTCACCTGCACCGTCTCGCCGACCTTGAGCACGTCCTCGGTCCGCTCGACGTGGTCCCAGGACAGCTCAGAGATGTGGAGCAGGCCTTCGATGCCGGGCATGATCTGCAGGAAGGCCCCGTACTTCTTGGTCTTCGTGACCTGGCCCTCGACGATCGAGCCGACGGGCATCGACTGCACGAGCCTCTCCCACGGGTCCTGCTGCAGCTGGCGCAGCGAAAGCGAGATGCGCGTCTGCTCCGGGTCGAGCTTGATCACCTTGACCGTGACCTCCTCGCCCAGCTGAAGCACGTCGGTGACCTTGGACACGCGGTCCCACGAGAGCTCGGAGATGTGGATCAGGCCGTCGGCGCCGCCGATGTCGACGAACGCGCCGTAGCTCGTGATGCCCGACACCGTGCCCTGGACGACAGTCCCGGTGGCCAGGCGGCTGAACAGCTCCTCGCGCTTGCGCGCGCGGTCCTCATCCTCCGCCGCCTTCTGGCTGACGATCAGCCGGTTCCGCTTGCGGTTGACCTCGAGAATCTTGACGGGGATGCGCTTGCCGACCAGCGACTCCAGCGAGCCCGCGTACGCCCTGGCGACCTGCGAAGAGGGCAGGAACCCGCGCAGGCCAAGGATGTTCACGATCAGGCCGCCCTTGTTCTGCTCGCGGACGTCGGCGTCGATGACCGTTCCGTCGGTCTGCTTCTCGGCCGCCACGAGCCATGTGGTCTCGGCGCGCGCGCGGCGAAGGGAGAGGACGACGTTGCCCTCCTCGTTCTCGGGCTGGAGGACGTAGACCTTGATCTGGTCCCCGGGCTCGAGGCCGGCGGAGTCCACGTCCCCGCGCATGCCGAGCTCCTTGCTCGAGATGACTCCCTCAGCCTTGGCCCCGATGTCGACGAGGACCTCGTCGGGGTCGACTCGGACGACGATCCCATCCACGATGTCCCCGTGGTTGGGAGTCTTGAAGGCCTCCTCCTCGTAGTGGAGGTAGTCCTCCATGGTCATCGTTCCCGATGATTCCTGGTCGGCGCCCTCCTTGTCTTCGGTCAGGACGGCACCGAACTCAGTAGCCACAATACGAACCCCCTGGAAGTTATTGATGTGGTGTTGGTCGTCAAAACGGCCTCCGCCAAAACGAGCGTCAATTGTACCGCACAAAAGTCGCTTACCCGGGGAACGGTTTCTCCAGGTCGTGGTTGTCGATGAGCCGCGTCTTGCCAACTCGCGCCGCGATCACGGCGAGAGTGCCAGGCTTCTGAAAGGTAGCCGCGTCCACGAGCTCCGCGTACTCGGGCTGGACCAGGGGCTCGAGCGCGAGCCTGGCCGCCAGGTGCGCGCGCAGCCGGACCGGGTCGCGCTCCCCCGACGCGTAGATGTCGGCGGCCTCGCGGAGGGCGGCGCTGATGACGGCCGCAGCCTTGCGCTCCTCTGGGCTGAGGTAGACGTTGCGCGAGCTCAGGGCCAGCCCGTCCGCCTCCCGCACAGTCGGCACGACGCGGACCTCCGCGCCCAGGTCGAGATCGCGGACCAGCCGTTTCACCACCGCCACCTGCTGCGCGTCCTTCTGGCCGAAGTACGCGCGGTCCGGATCGACCGCTGCGAGCAGCTTCGTGACCACCGTGGCCACGCCCTCGAAGTGCCCAGGCCGGGCCGCGCCCTCGAGCCCATCGGTGACGCCGCCGACGTGGACGCGGGTGCTCGCGTCGGTTGGGTACATCTCATCCGCGGCCGGCCGGTACACCGCATCGACCTGCGCGCCTTCGAGCATCTTCAGATCGCGTGCCCAATCCCGGGGGTAGCGATCCAGGTCCTCGTTCGGCCCGAACTGGATGGGGTTGACGAAGACGCTCACCACGACGACGTCGTTCTCCGCCCTGGCAGCGTGGACCAGGCTCATGTGCCCCTCGTGCAGCGCCCCCATGGTGGGCACCAGGCCGATCGACTTTCCATCCCGACGCCACCGGCGCGATGCGTCGAGCATCGCGCCGGCATGCTCGATTACATCAGCCGCCGTACCTGACCTCGTTGGGGTCCTTGGCGGGAGTCGATCCGTTGGTCGTGTACTCGTGCTCCGGACCAGGGAACCTGCCAGCGCGAACATCCTCCGCGTAAGCGGTCGCCGCGCGCGCTATCTCCTCAGCCAGGTTGGCGTAGCGCTTGACGAACTTGGGCGCCTTGCCGGTGGTCAGGCCCAGCATGTCGTGGAACACGAGCACCTGCCCGTCGGTCGCCGGTCCGGCGCCGATGCCGATGGTCGGGATGCGCAGCGCGTGCGTGATCTCGGCCGCGAGCTTGCTGGGCACGCCTTCGAGGACGAGGCTGAAGGCGCCCGCCTTCTCCAGCGCCCTGGCGTCGGCCAGGATTTGCGCCGCCTGGGCGTCCGTCTTGCCCTGGACCTTGAAGCCACCCATCTGGTGGACGAACTGCGGCGTCAGGCCGAGGTGGCCCATCACCGGGATGCCTACCTCGGTGAGCTGGCGCGTGATCTCGACCACGCGGCCGCCGCCCTCGAGCTTGACGGCGTGCATGCCCGCCTCCTGGACGAACCGCCCCGCGCCCCGGATCGCGTCCTCGACCGACGCCTGGTAGGACATGAACGGCATGTCGCCCACGAGCAGGGCCTGCCGCGCTCCGCGGGAGACCGCCCTGGCGTGGTGGAGCATCTCCTCGAGCGTCACCGGCAGCGTCGTCGGGTAGCCGAGCATGACCATGCCCAGGCTGTCGCCGACGAGCAGGATCGGGATCCCTGCCTCGTCGAGGATCCGCGCGCTGAGGAAGTCGTAAGCCGTGAGCATGGCGAAGCGCTTGCCCTCGTCCTTGTACCGCTGGACGTCCAGCACCGTGGTCATCGACGACCTCTCCTTCGGGTCGCTGCCACATCTCGGGTCAGCGCCCTTCTGGTCCGCTCGGCCGCCGCGGAATCGAGTCCCGCCGCCTGCGCGATCTCGAGCGCGACCAGGCCGAGCATACGATAAAGGTCGGGGTCGTCCACAGCCCTCAGGTGCCGTTGGACGGTGTCCGCGTCGCCTCTCCGGATCGGGCCCGTCAGGGCCTTGACCGCGCCGCGTTTGCGGATGTTGGCCACCGCTCCTTCGACGAGCGGCAGCAGGGCCGAGGTCGCGTCCTTCTCGCTCCAGCCGATCCGGCCCAGCATCCGCACCGCCTCGGCCACAGTGACGTCCAGGAAGTTCGACGCGAACACCGCCGCGGCGTGATACAGCACGCGCTCGCGGTCCGTCACGTGCCTGGGCCGCGCGCCAAGCCGGCGGGCGAGCGCACCGAGGTGGCGCAGCAGCGCGGGCGTGGTCGCGTCGACCGCGACGGTGATGCCGCGGAACGCCGCAGGCTCGCGCGGCTCCGGGAACGACTGCAGGGGATGGAACGAGCCGCGTGGGTTCGCGGGCAGCGCGTCCAGCGCATCCAGCCCCAGCGCCCCGCTCAGGTGCACGACCGCCAGCCGCGCCGGCGGGTCCAGGCTCGCGATCCTCTCGGCCATCTCGGGCACCGCGCCGTCCGGGACTGCCAGGAAGAGCACGCCCGAGCCCGGCATCCGGAAGCCCTTCCGCGCCGGCACCAGCCGGGCGGGAAGCGCCCGCGCCAGGCTGCGGCCTAGATTTCCGCGCCCGGCGACGGTGAGTGTGGCTACGAAGCTAGGAGGCCGAGGAGCTGGCCGCGGCCGGGGCGTCCGGCTCTTCCGCGGCGATGATCGCGTCGAGCTCCTTGCCGTCGATCGTCTCCACGACCTTCAGACGCTCCACCACGGCGTCCATCTTCCCGCGCTGCCGGGTGAGGATCGTCTTCGCGGTCTGGTAGCCGTGGTCGACGATGCTGCGAATCTCCTCGTCGATGAGGGCGGCCACCTCTTCCGAATAGTTGCGCTGCTCGCCGAGGTCGCGGCCGAGGAAGACAAGCTCCTCCTTGTGGCCCATCGTCACGGTGCCGAGCTTGTCCGACATGCCCCACTGCGTGACCATGCGGCGGGCCATCTGCGTCGCGCGCTGGATGTCGTTCTCGGCTCCGGACGTGATGTCGTTGAAGACGATCTCCTCCGCCACCCGGCCGCCCATGATGCCGGCGATCTGGTCCATGAGCTCGTCGCGCGAGACGAGGTACTTGTCCTCCTCGGGAAGGCTCAAGGTCCAGCCGAGAGCCATGCCGCGGGAGATGATCGAGACCTTGTGCACCGGGTCGGTGTGCGGCAGCGCCTTCATCACCAGCGCGTGACCCGTCTCGTGGTAGGCGATGATCTCCTTCTCCTTCTCGGAGATGCGGCGGCTCTTGCGCTCGGGGCCCGCGATGACACGCGCGATCGCCTCCTCCAGCTCGTCCATGCCGATCACCTTCTTGTTGGCGCGGGCGGCAAGGATCGCGGCCTCGTTGATCAGGTTCGCCAGGTCCGCGCCACTGAAGCCCGGCGTCTGGCGGGCCAGCACGTCCAGGTCGACCGTCGAGTCCAGCGGCTTGTTGCGCGCGTGCACGTCGAGGATCGACCGCCGGCCCTTGATGTCGGGCCGGTCGAGGGTGACGTGGCGGTCGAAGCGACCCGGGCGAAGCAGCGCGGGGTCGAGCACGTCGGGCCGGTTCGTGGCCGCGATGACGATGACGTGCGTGTTGGTGTCGAAGCCGTCCATCTCCACGAGCAGCTGGTTGAGGGTCTGCTCGCGCTCATCGTGTCCGCCGCCCAGGCCGGCGCCGCGCTGTCGGCCCACGGCGTCGATCTCGTCCACGAAGACGATGCAGGGCGAGTTCTTCTTGGCCTGGTCGAACAGGTCGCGGACGCGGCTGGCGCCGACGCCGACGAACATCTCGACGAACTCAGAGCCCGAGATCGAGAAGAAGGGGACCCCGGCCTCGCCGGCCACGGCCTTGCTGAGCAGCGTCTTGCCCGTGCCTGGAGGGCCGACGAGCAGCACGCCCTTGGGGATGCGCGCGCCGAGGGCCACGAACTTCTCGGGGTACTTGAGGAACTCGACGATCTCCGTCAGCTCCTGCTTGGCCTCGTCGACGCCGGCGACATCGGCGAACGTGATCGCCGGCTTGTCGCCCGCGATCATCCGCGCGCGCGAGCGTCCAAAGGAGATGGCCTGGTTGTTGCCGCTCTGCGTCTGGCGCAGGACCCACCACATGAAGGCCGCGATCAGGATGACGAGGATGATGTTCGGCAGCAGGACGCTGATCAGGTAGCTGCCGGTCTGGCTCTTCTCAAACTTGATGGTCACCGTGCCGCCGCCCTGCACGCTGTAGGAGCGCAGGTCGTCCTGGTACTTGCACTCGCCCGAGCAGTCGGGCAGGACGACGTTGTGCTTGTGGCCGTCGACGTCGGTGACGACGCCGTCGGTGCCGGTGATGTCGACCACCCGGACCTGTCCCTGCGCGGCCTTGGTCATCATCGTCGTGAAGTCCCAGTCGGTCTGGCCCTGGCTGCTCTGGATCGAGCTCCAGGTGAACCAGAAGATGAGGCCGAGGACGACGACCAAGGCGAAATAGAACAGGCTGGAGCGGGGGAATCGACTCAACTCAGATCTCCTGGGGAGTTTCTAGCCTAACAACTTTCCGAGCGGGTAGAGCCGGCATAGGTCCCAGCGCCACGTGCCGGCCGGGGCTTTCGCGCGGGCTGGCCAGGTCCGCGTCCACGGCGACGCCGGGCACCCACGCCAGGCGGTCACCGGCGAACACAAGCGGCCACGCGTCGCGGTCCTCGCGAGGCACGCGCGCGTCGACGAAGACGTCCTGGAGCTTGCGCGTGCCGCGGCCGCCGAGCGGGCGCAGGCGGAGACCAGGGCGCCGATAACCGACGCGCAGCCGGGCGCCGTCGCGGAGGTGGACCGCCGCCGGGTCGTCGCAGCCGGCGCAGAACGTCACCTCGAGGCGCGGCGGCGCCTCGGCGCCAGGCCTCTGCGACGGGACCACTTGCATGAGCTCACCCACGATACGGAAACGCAGGCCGCCCGGCAGATCGACGCCCCGTCCGCCCCTGCCGGGGCCGGTCAGACTGAGCATGGCCTCGAGGTGCCGCCTCGAGAGCCCGGGCTGCCGACCCCCCGCCTCGGCGTACATGCGCTTCAGAACCTCGATCTTCGTGGGCGCGTGCTCCGCCTCCTCCTGGAGGCGCGCGGCCGTGAGCGCTGCGGCGTGGAAGCGCCGCGTGATGCCGGGCCGGTCGCGCTCCAGCGCGGGCAGGAGAGATAGACGCGCGCGCACGCGCGCGTACCTCGGGTCGGTGTTGGCGGGGTCCTGGTGGGCGGCGATCCCGCGGCCCGCCAGGAACTGCTCGATCTCCCGCCGCCACACGTTCAGCAAGGGGCGCACGTAGCGGCCACGCCGCGCCGGCATGCCGCGGAAGCCCGCGAGGCCGCAGCCGCGGAGCAGGTGCAGGAGGACGCCCTCGACCAGGTCGTCGGCGGTGTGGGCGAGCGCGACCCAGTCCACGCCCGCCTCGACCCGGGCGCGCTCCAGGAAGGCGTAGCGCAGCTCGCGGGCGGCGGCCTGCAGGGAACCCTTCGCAAGAGGCTGGGTCCGTCGCTCGGTGATGAGCCGGACGCCAAGGTGCGCGGACACGTCCGCGACCTGGCCGGCCACCGCGTCCGAGCCGTCGCGCAGGGCGTGGTCGTAGTGGGCGGCGACGATCTCCCGGCCGGCCTCGTGCAGCGAGACGAGGAGCGCCGTCGAGTCAGGGCCACCAGACACCGCCACCAGAAGGCGCCCTTCGGGCGCGATGCAGGCGAAGCTCATGCGCCGATCTTGCGGAAGCGGACGTCCATTGGTCTGAACGTTAGAACGCGGGATCCTCGTCCAGTCTCGTGGACAGCCACTCGAGCTCGAGGGCGTCGTCGGGATCGGGCGCGGCCTGCAGTGCTTCGAGCGCCTTCATGCCCACCTCGAATCGCCGCCGCGCCTCGGTCCAGTCTTTGCGCAGGCAAGCGACGGCCGCCCAGCTCAGATCGCGCCACGCCTCGAGGTACGCGTTGTCGACACCGCTCCCGTCGCGGCGGCGGAATCGCGCCTCGGCGCTCTCGACGTCGCCGAGGTGGAGGTCCACCCAGCCCAGGTTGTGCTCCTCGGTCGCGACCCGGTCGACGTTGCCCGCGCTTTGAGCAGCGGCCAGGCTCTCGAGGTAGAGCTCGCGGGCGCGCCGATAGTCGCCGAGCATCCGCACGCCGACTGCCTCGAGGTGTCGCGGGCCGTCCTCGGCGGCGGCGTCACGGGCAGCGCGGGCGCGCTCGAGACCCTCGCGTGCCAGCGAGACCACGTCTTCATACCGGCCTTCGCGCAGGGCAATCCGAGCCATGCCGGTGAGCCCGTCGCATTCACCGCGAACGTCGCCCGTCTCGCGTGCCACGCGCAGCAGCTCGACGTTGCGGGCGCGCGATCGCTTCACATCCCCGGCGCGAAAGGCGAAGAGACCATCTGCGTACAGGACTCGCGCGTACCACGGCTCCACTGTCTGCGCCCCGGGGGCCTCGAGCGCCGCCGCGGCGGCGACCATTCCGTCGTCCATGTCGCCGCTAGCGAGCCATGACCGCCAACCACGCGCGCACCGCTCGAGGGCGGATTCCGCGTCGCCCGAACGCGCAAAGGCACGTACGGCAGTCCCCACGGTCTTGGAGTCAGGGTCTCCCATCAGCCGAAGTTGCAGACGGACATGGTGGTGCCGGGTGGACTCGAACCACCGACAACGCGATTATGAGTCGCGCGCTCTACCACCTGAGCTACGGCACCGCGCGGGAGAGGTTACCGCGCCGGCTGCTGGGCCCGAGCCTTCAGCTTGCGCTTCTTCTTCCGGTGCTTGTCGATCGCCACTCTCTTTCTCTTATTCACCTGGTTCCTCGATCTAGGACGCCGGGCCTTGTGCGCCGGCTGAATTGTGAAGACGGTGCCGCAGAATATACGGCCTTGATCGGCGCGGCCACTGCCTCCCTGGACAGGCGATTCGCGGCCTCCGTAGGAGTGGTCGCAGTCTTCGCGCTTTGCATCTTCGCCAGCGCGTTCCTGCTTTTCCTCGTCGAGCCGATGGTCGGCAAGATGGTTCTGCCGGTGTTTGGCGGCACCCCCGCGGTGTGGACAACGACCGTTCTCTTCTTCCAGGTCGTGCTGCTGGCCGGGTATGGATATTCGCACTGGCTCGCGGTCAGGCTTGGCTGGCGACGGCAGGCCCTCGTCCACGCGGTCGTGCTCGTGCTGCCCCTGGCGGTGCTGCCCATCCACCTGATTCCCGGATGGGACCCACCGAGCTCCGCCGGCATCGTCCTGTACCTGGTCCTTTTCCTCACGGCCATGGCCGGTCTTCCCTTTTTCGTCGTGTCAACGACCTCGCCGCTCGTCCAGCACCTCTTCTCGCGGACCAATCACAGCTACGCGTCGGATCCTTATTTCCTCTACCTCGCCAGCAACCTGGGAAGCGCCCTTGGGCTCCTCTCGTACCCGGCGCTCATCGAGCCGCATCTCGGCCTCCACGCGCAGGCCCAGCTCTGGCTCGCCGGCTACATCGCGTTCGTCCTGCTGGTGGCGCTGTGCATTGCAGCCGTCGCCCTCACGGAACCGCGCAACCGCAGCCAACCCGTCACTGCTCACGTCGACTCCTCCAGCGAGCAGCTGACGTGGCGCCGGCGCGTGCGGTGGATACTGCTCGCGGCCGTCCCCTCGACGTGGATGCTGGCGGTCACGTCCTACTTCACGACGGTGATCCGTCCGCTCCCACTGCTGTGGGTGATCCCGCTCGCCCTGTACCTGTTCTCTTTCGCCATCGTCTTCGCCCGGCGACCGCTGATCCCACAGCGATGGCTCAACCGCGCGTTTCCCTTCTACGCGCTGCCGTTGCTCGGGATGATCCTGCTCGGCGGCGGGGGTCCTTTCTGGGGTCTCGCCATCCTCCATTTCGGTGCCTTCTTCCTCGCCGCCCTTCTCTGCCACGGTGAGCTCGCCGGCGATCGGCCGAGCGCCTCACACCTGACCGAGTTCTACTGGTGGGTCGCCGTGGGCGGCGCGACCGGAGGCCTTTTCATCGCCGTGGTGGCCCCCGCCCTCTTCAGTGACTTCTTCGAGTACCCCATCGCCATCATCGGCGCGGCTCTCCTCAGGCCGGCGCTGGCCGCGGCGACGGACCGCAAGTCTCTCCGCGCCGACGTGGCCATGCCCGCCCTTCTTGCCGTCACGCTTCTCGCCGCGCTCGGGCTTCTGTCGGTGACAGGGGTCCTCGGCCGGTTGGACCGCGTGGTGATGACAAGCGCGGCAAGCGCTGGGGACTTTGTTCGCATCCTCGTGGTCTTCGCGATTCCCGCGGTGGTGTCCGCAGCTTTCACGCGACGCCCGCTTCGCTTCGGGCTGACGACGGGTTTGATGCTGCTGTTGAGCCTGCTGCCCATCGGCGCCCAACTCACCATCTTTCAACAGCGGGACTTCTTCGGCGTGCACAAAGTCGTCGCCGACGCGACCGGCCAGCGGCACGAGCTGATCGACGGTGGCGTCATCCACGGAGTCCAGCTCACCGACCCGCAGCTGCGAGACATCCCTACCTCCTACTACGCGCCGAGCGGCCCTGTCGGTGACTTCTTCCACGCGGTGCGTGAGGTGGACGGCCGCTGGAACGTTGCCGTGATCGGGCTGGGTGCGGGTTCGCTTGGCTGCTATGCGCAGCCACAGCAGACGTGGACGTACTACGAGATCGACCCGGTGGTTGTTGGCATCGCCAAGAACCCCGATCTGTTCACGTTCCTGCGCGACTGCACGCCCAACGCGAGCATCGTGCTCGGCGACGGCCGGCTGACGCTCGCCAAGGCGCCCGACCACAGTTTCGACCTGATCGTCCTCGACGCCTTCGGCGGTGACGCGACGCCGGTGCATCTGCTGACGCAGGAAGCACTGCAGCTTTACGTGCTCAAGCTGCGGCCGGGTGGTGTGTTGATGTTCAACGTGTCAAACAAGTACATCGACCTGGCCTCAGTCCTGGCCAGCGGCGCGGCGTCCATCTCCCTCACGGCGTACTTGCGTACCGACATCGACGTGACACCGGGAGAGGCTGCGATGGGCAAGTTCAAGTCGTCGTGGGTGCTGATGGCGGCGGATCCTCGTGACCTCGGCGATATACCGGCACGCCCAGGTTGGAACGTGATGGCGGGGAATCCTCAGTTTCCAGTGTGGACGGACGACTTTTCGGACGTGCTCACAGTCACGCGGCTGGGGTGATCAGGATGATGGTTGCGGAGGTCGGATTCGAACCGACGACCTTCGGGTTATGAGCCGTCCTCAGGCCGTGTCATCTTCCGACGTTCCACTTCCATTGTATTCAAATTGACTACTGAAGCCCGACGACATGTCACACGTACCGACCACTTCAGACACCCTGCTGCGCGCAACCCGTGCGCAGGCGCATCCTCCCCACGGCCTGCCGAATCAATTCTTGGGCCCGGCGACGGCC
>VBEK01000185.1 GCA_005889135.1 Chloroflexota bacterium | reverse complement strand
TCTCATTGCTCATCGCGGGATGACCATATAGCCGCAACCTCTAGACTCGTCCTCTGTGACGGGTCGCGGGGCAAGGGTCTTGGTGCTCGTCACGATCCTCCTCGCTGCATGCACGCGCAGCTCGCCCAATCCGTCGCACAGCCCAACACCGTCGCCGGTTCCATCCAAGATCGCGTGGACCGACTGCGGCGGCAGCTTCCAGTGCGGCACTCTGCAGGTGCCGCTCGACTACACGAAGCCCGACGGGCGCAAGATCTCGCTCGCGCTGCTTCGCAAACCGATCACGCAGCAGACCGGGCGGATCGGCTCGCTCCTCTTGAACCCCGGAGGCCCAGGCGAGTCGGGCATCGACTTCCTGCGCGGCGACGTCAGCTCGCTGCGGAACCTGAACACCCGCTTCGACCTGGTGACGTGGGACCCGCGCGGGGTCGCGGGCAGCACGCCTGTGACGTGCCTTGACAACGCGGAGCTCGATGCCTTCCTCGCGCTCGACTCGGTGCTCGACGATCCGCAGGAGAAGCAGGTCGCGATCCAGGCTTACAAGGACTTCGCCGCGGGGTGCCAGCGCCGGAGCGGCGCCCTCCTCCCGTTCATGGACTCCGAGAGCACGGCGCGGGACATGGACCAGATCCGCGAGGCCCTTGGCGACAACAAGCTCACGTACCTCGGGTTCTCCTACGGCACCTTCATCGGCCAGTGGTACGCGCACCTCTTCCCCACCCGCGTGCGCGCGCTGTCGCTCGACGGCGTGCTCGACCCGTCGGTGTCCGCCAACGAAAGCCTGCTCGCGCAGGTGACGGGCTTCGAGAAGAACCTGCAGGCTTACCTCAGAGGCTGCTCGCTCCGCACCAGCTGCGTCTACGGCCAGGGCGGCGACCCGATGGCCAAGATCAACGCCGCGATGGCCAGGCTCGACGCCAACCCGCTGCGGGTTGGCAACCGGCAGCTGACCCGCGCCCTGGCCATGACAGGCGTGCTCGTCACCCTGTACAGCCAGCAGACGTGGGGTCTCCTAGACCAGGCGCTCACCGCCCTCGACCGGAGCGACGGCCGGCTCCTGCTCCAGTTCGCCGACTTCTACAACCAGCGCAAGGCGGACGGCACCTACGACAACCTCTTCAACGGCGCCTACCAGGCGACCTACTGCCTCGACTTCGCCGTCCCGACGGACATCGCCGCCTACGACGCCCTCGGGCCGAGGTTCGCCCAGGCCGCGCCCTTCTTTGGCCCGTGGAGCCAGTACTCCAACCTGCAGTGCGCCTTCTGGCCGGTGAAGGCGAAGCACACGAACGAGCCTCTCACGGTCAATGGGGCGGCGCCTATCCTCCTGGTCGGCGGCACCAACGATCCGGCGACGCCGTACGCCGAAGCGCAGTCGGTGCAGAGGCAGATACCGGGCTCGGTGCTCTTGACGCGCGAAGGCAACGGCCACACCTCATATGACGCGAGCGCATGCGCGCACGCGGCCGAGGACGACTACCTGATCAAGCTGACTCTGCCCGCCGCAGGAACTGTCTGCTCCAGCTGATCAGGCGACGGTCTCGGCGGCTCGAACCTTCGCTTTATCGAAGACGAGCTCGCCTTTCTTGACCTCGACCTCGACCGTGTCGCCGTCGCCGAACTTGCCGCCGAGCAGCATCATCGCCAGCGGGTCCTGGACCAGGCGCTGAATCGCCCGCTTCAGCGGGCGCGCCCCGTAGACCGGATCCCAGCCTCGCTCGATCAGCAGCTTGCGCGCCGCGTCGGTGACGACGAGCGTGATCTTGCGCTCGTCGAGCCGCTTCTGGAGCCTCGTCAGCTGGATGTCAACGATCGCGCCGAGCTGCTCCTGCGTCAGCGACTTGAAGACGATGATCTCGTCGACGCGGTTCAGAAACTCGGGCCGGAAGTGGTCGCGGAGCACCGCGAGGACCGCGTCGTGGATCTCCTCGAACGGACGGCTGGACATGTCCTGGATGAGCTGGCCGCCGAGGTTCGAGGTCATGATCAGGACGGTGTTGCGGAAATCGACAGTGCGCCCCTGGCCATCGGTCAGCCGGCCGTCGTCGAGGATCTGCAGCAGGACGTTGAAGACGTCCGGATGCGCCTTCTCGATCTCGTCGAACAGCACGACCGAGTACGGCCTGCGCCGCACGGCCTCGGTCAGCTGGCCGCCCTCGTCGTAGCCGATGTAGCCGGGCGGCGCGCCGAGCATGCGCGCGACGGTGTGCTTCTCCTGGTACTCGGACATGTCGAGCCGGATCAGCGCCTGCTCGTCGTCGAAGAGGAACTCGGCGAGCGCCCGTGCGAGCTCGGTCTTGCCGACGCCCGTGGGACCGAGAAAGATGAACGAGCCGACAGGCCGGTTTGGATCCGCCAGGCCAGAGCGTGAGCGGCGTACCGCGTTGGCGACGGCGCTGACCGCCTCGTCCTGGCCGATGACACGGTCGTGCAGCCGCTCTTCCATCTGGATGAGCTTGGCGACCTCGCCCTCCATCAGCTTGGAGACCGGGATGCCGGTCCACTTGGCGACGATCTGGGCGATGTCCTCCTCGGTGACCTCTTCCTTCAGCAGCGGGTGGCCGCCCTGCAGCCGCGCGAGGCGCGTGTTCTCCTCGTCGAGCTGCTTCTGCATCTCGACCGCTTTGCCGTAGCGAAGCTCGGCTGCCTTGGCAAAGTCCGCGGCGCGCTCGGCGCGCTCGGCGTCTGCCCGCACCTCTTCGAGCTTGGCCTTGAAACCGCGGATCTTGGCGATGACGTCCTTCTCCTGGTTCCAGCGCGAGCGCAGACCGGTGCGCCTCTCGCTGAGCTCGGCGAGCTGCCTCTCGAGCGCGGCCAGCCGCTCCTTGGAGGCGCGATCCGATTCTTTCTTGAGCGCCTGCCGCTCGATCTCGAGCTGGCGGATCTGGCGCTCGAGCTCGTCGAGCTCCGCCGGCATGGAGTCGATCTCGGTGCGCAGCCGGGCCGCCGACTCGTCGATGAGGTCGATCGCCTTGTCGGGGAGGAAACGGTCGGTGATGTAGCGGTTCGAGAGCACCGCGGCGGCGACGAGAGCCGCGTCTTTGATACGCACGCCGTGGTGCACCTCGTAGCGCTCGCGCAGGCCGCGAAGGATGCTGATCGTGTCCTCGACCGACGGCTGGTCGACGAAGACCGGCTGGAACCTCCGCTCCAGCGCCGCGTCCTTCTCGATGTGCTTGCGGTACTCGTCCAGCGTGGTCGCCCCGATGGCGCGCAGCTCTCCCCGAGCGAGCGCGGGCTTGAGCAGGTTGGCGGCGTCGATCGCGCCTTCCGCGGCGCCGGCGCCGACGAGCGTGTGCAGCTCGTCGATGAACAGAATCACCTGGCCGTTGGAACCCTCGATCTCCTTGAGCACGGCCTTGAGCCGGTCTTCGAACTCGCCTCGGAACTTCGTCCCGGCGACGAGGGCGCCCAGGTCGAGGGCGATGACGCGCTTGTTCTTCAGGCCCTCGGGCACGTCGCCCTGGGCGATGCGCTGGGCCAGGCCTTCCGCGATCGCGGTCTTGCCGACGCCCGGCTCGCCGATGAGCACCGGGTTGTTCTTGGTGCGGCGAGACAGCACCTGGACGACGCGACGGATCTCCTCGTCCCGGCCGATCACAGGGTCGAGCTTGCCGTCCTTCGCCGCCTTGGTCAGGTCGCGTCCGTACTTGTCGAGCGCCTGGTACTTCGATTCCGGGTTGGGGTCGGTGACGCGCTGGTTGCCGCGGACCTGGCGAAGGGCGCTGAGCAGCTTTTCGTGGGTCGCTCCGGCGTCCTTCAGCACCGGCAGGTCGGCGAGGGCCAGGAGCAGGTGCTCGGTCGAGATGTACTCGTCCTTCAGCCGCTCGGCCTCGCGCTCGGCCTGCTGCAGGTGCTTGCTGAGCGCGTCACTGAGGTACGTCTGGCCACCGCTGACCTTTGGCAGTCGCTCGATGGTCGAGACCAGGGCGGGCTCCAGCGCCTGCACCGACGCGCCGGCGCGCTCCACGAGCGTGCGGGCGACCCCTTCCTCCTGGTTGATCAGGGCGAGGATCAGGTGCTCCGGCTCGACGGACTGGTTGCCGTGCTCGCGTGCCAGCTCGGCCGCGGTCTGCACGGCCTCCAGGGCCTTCTCGGTGAATCGCTCTTGTCTCACGTCCTTGGTTTTCCCACGGCCCGGAAGACGTCAAACGACTTGTCCGTATCTTGCAGCCATGCCCGAGCTACCGGAGCTGGAGGCGCTGCGGATCCGGATCGGACCGCGCGTGGAGGGGAAGCTGATCACGGCGGCGACGGTGAACCCGAAGAAGGCGCACCTGCTCCGCTACCCGGTCGACAACTTCGCCCTGCAGCTGCCGGCACGGCGGATCCTTTCTCTGACCCGGCGCGGCAAGCACATGGTTTTCGCGACCGAGCTCGGGGGGGGCGGGGAGCCGCGGTGGCTCGTGATCAACCCGATGCTGGGCGGCCGGTTTCAGATCGGGGGCTCGGACGTGCCCGTGCCTGCGACCGAGGTGTTCACGCTACGGATCGAGGGCAAGGTCGAGCTGCGCTACCTCGACTTTCGCGACATGGGCCGGATCTACTGGGCCCGCGATTGCTCGCGCGAGGTACCCGCGTGGGACGGCCAGGGGCCGGAGGCGGACTCGGTTGGCTCGGCTTCGCTAGGCCTCGATGTGTTTCGCAAGCGGCTGCGCCGCTTCCGAGATGAGCTCAAGGATCTTCTCCGCAACCAGGAGTTCCTGGCCGGGATCGGGAACGCGTACTCGGACGAGATCCTGTGGGAGGCGCGGCTGCTGCCGTTGCGGCGGCGCTCCTCGCTGAAGCCGGAGGAGGAGGAGGCGCTGTTTCTCGCGATTCCCTCCGTGCTGGCGCGGGCGATCGAAGCGATCCTCGCCAACCCGAACTACGAGGAGTCGAAGCAGGACCGGAAGTTCATGGCGGTGCACATGAAGGGCGGGCAGACGTGTCCGCGGTGCGGGCATCGCATCAGCCAGATCGGGTCAAACCGGGAGCCGCTGAACTTCTGCCGGGGGTGTCAGGTCTAGGCGCCACCTTCACGGATAGTCGCGACTATCCGCGGGTATCGCGGTCAAAAAGCCTGGATAGTCGCGACTAACCGGGGACGTGCGCCCGGTGTCCCGCCCCGACCAGGTTGCCCGCGATGCTCTCGAGCAGCCGCTGCGACGCGAGGGTGATCTCGTCCACCGCCACCTCGAACGCAGCCTCGTGGCGCGACGACGGCTTGCCGAACCCGCTCACCTTGCGGACGAACTGGCGCGCCGCGGCCCGGATCTCCTCATCGCTCGCGATGACATCGGAGTTACGCAACGTCTTGATGCTTCGACACATGGCCCACAACGATAGGGAAGCCTCAGCGCTCGCGGTGCGGCGGCAGCTCCGGCAGGTCGGGCGGCGCGAGCCGCGCCGGGTCGATTCCCGCCCGCAGGAGCATGGCCTTCGCCAGCCGGTCGTAACGCCGCTCCACGAGGTCCCCGACCGGGTCCGGGCTCGCCGACATCAGTTGACGGAAGCTCAGCGACGACACCGCCCGATAGGCCAGCGCCGCCCGCGCCGCGTCCGCCCGTCCGGTCATCGACGCGATACGGACGAACGCCAGCGCGGCGCCGGTCTCCCGGATGTCGCGCCATCGCCACCCGGTGTACGGCAGGAGGACGAGCAGGATCGGCGGCAGCGCGACCAGCAGGGCCAGGATCACCGCCACGCGGAAGATCGCGTCGTGGATGTTCTGCCCGGTGGCCACCAGCGGGTCGCCCGAGTACTGCTTGAGCAGATCGGCCATGTCCTGCAGGAACTTGGTGAGGATGGGCCAGCCGAGGTAGGCCCAGACCACCGACCAGAAGAAGACCACGGTGTCGGCGAGCACCCGCAGGAACGCCGGCCAGCGGCGGTCGGGGTAGAGCTTGATCATCATGTCCCGCGCACGATAAGTCACCGCCCGGCAAACCGAGCGGCGCGAGCAGCGGGTTAGCGCGACTCAGCCGATCGCGAAGTCGACCTCGACTGTAACCTGGACGTCCATCTGGCCGACCGGGATCTGGGTCGTAGGCGCGACCGCCGCTCCGGCCTCATAGCGATACGGCGGCTGGACCGCCGCCCCGAGATCGCTGACGCGGATGACCTGGCCCAGCCTCACGCCGGCCGCCGAAGCCATTGCCTGCGCCCGCGAGCGAGCGTCCGCGATGGCGAGCGCCCGCGCCTCGGCCTGCGCGGCCTTCGAGTCCTCGAGTCCAAAGCTCACCGAGATGTTGGTCGCGCCGCCTTCCTGCACCATCGCGTCGACTGCTTTTCCGACCGTGTCGACGTTGTGCCACTTCGCCACGAGCTGCAGGGATGCGCGATAGGCCGTGATCGTCTCCCCCGCCGGCGCGTACACGGGCCCGACCCAGTAGCCGGCGGTGCTGAGGTCCTTGTCCGGGACGCCGAGGGACTTGATCCGAGTCAAAAGCTTGTTGGTCTTGCCCGCGAGATCGGTCTGGGCTGCCACGGCGGTGCCCGCCTGGGACTGGACGCCGGCGCTGACGATCGCGAGGTCCGGCTTCTTCGAGACCGACGCCTGGCCGCTGGTCAGGATGCCTGCCCCGATGGTCGAGGATGTTGTCGTGGCGGCAGTGACCAGCACGGCCGGCCGGCTGGAGGCGATCACGATCGCTGCCACCACGACGGTGGCGACGACGCACAGCGCGACTGACACAGCGACCACGCGCAGCGATGAGGACAAATTCAGAGACCTCCTTCTGGCATCCGAAACGACGCCACAGGTAAGGACGTAACAAGTGCCGCCGGCTGACTGGCTCAGCGCGGCGCGGCTCGGCATCGCCGCGGCGCTGTGGCCCCTCGCGCTCGCGGGCCAGGGTGGCGTGGGCGCCGCCGGTCTCGTGCTCGCCGGCGTCACCGACGCGCTGGACGGGTTTTTGGCGAGACGCGCTGGGCAGACCTCCGTGCGGGGCGCGCGGCTGGACGCGATCGCCGACACGGCCCTGCTGCTGTCGGCCGCGGCGTGGATCGGCATCGTCCACCCCGACGTTGTCCGCGACCACGGCGCGCTCCTTCTCGCAGTAGCCATGCTCTACGCCCTCTCTACGGGCGTGACCTGGGTCGCGTTTCGGCGCCTCGTCGACCCTCGGCAGCTTTCGGCGAAGGTCGCCGGCGGACTGCTCTACCTGTTCGCGCTGGTCACGCTGTTCACGGGCGTCGTGGCCGCGGCGCTGCTGGTGCTCGCGCTCGCGGCGCTCGCGCTCTCTTGCCTGGAGACGATCGTGACCGCAAGCCACGCCATCCACGCGAGGGCGACGGCCAGCAGCCATCGCTCCCACGCTCCCCAGAACGCAAACGGAGTCGTCAGCAGCACGAGCCCGGCCGCAAGCGTGGTGACCTCCAGCGCGCCAAGCCCGACCGACACGCGACCTTGAGTCGCCAGCGCTGAGATGACCAGACCGGCGACGGCGAGACCCGAGGCAGCTCGATGGGCGGTCGTCGCGACCGCCGACGCGGGGTCAAGGTGGATCACCGAGGCCAGCGCAAATCCGACCCCCGCGACCGCCAGAGCGCCCCGTGCCCTGGAGTGCGCGATGGCCAGCGCGAAGCAGGCGACGGCCACGAGCGCGATCGCGACGTCCACGGCGCCAGCTGCAGGCATGCCCGGCGCTGCGAGGCGGCTGACGGTGCGGGTCAGGGAGTCATAGCCGGGCGAGACCACTTGCGCAACGACGACGATGACGGTCGCGGCGCCCGCCGCGAGAAACGCGAGAACAGCTAGAGGTCGGGCCACGACGGCGGATCGTAGCCGACGTTGGGCACGCTCCCCGTGCGCCAGTACACGCCGCGGCGCCGCTGCATCAGCTCCTCGTCGACGAGGTGGCGGCGCAGGGCTGCGAAGTCAGGGTGCCGCCGGGCGATGATGCGATTGACCTCCGCCTCCTGATACAGGCGTCCAGGCTGGAAGTCCTCGACCAGCCACCGCAGCACGACAAGACGTTTCTTGTGCTGCACGGGGATGCTGGTCAGTCGCCCGGCGACGTCGACGAAGTTCTCCAACACTCGGTCTTCTGCCATCGCGCTGAGAATTCCAAGTTAGCGGGCGCCGTGCGCGGCTATCTGCAGCCGGCGCGCCGCGCCGCCGCGGCCTGGTCGTCCGCGACGTTGAAGGCGCCCCACGCCGGCGCGTAGGCCTTCGCTCCGGCGCAAGCGGCGTCGGTGACCTGCTGGCGCAAGACTGGGGCGATCTGGGCGCGCGACGCGAGCAGGGCCGGTGTGGCGTCGCTCGAAAGCTCGGCCAGGTACTGGCTGTCGATGCGGTTTGAGGATTGCGCGTGGCTCGTGTTCAGCGCCACCACCACCGCTTCCGGGTTGGCGACGTTCAATCCGAGCAGCACCGTGAGCGCCGTCGCCAGCGTGGCGCCGATGAACCAGCGCCGGTTTCGCCAGACGCCGAGGAAGTCCGCCGCCAGGAGCACGAAGACGGCGCCGAGCCACACCGCGAACACGTGGCTGTCCAGGCGCAGCATGGTGAAGCCGTACGCCTCCTCGTACAGACTCAGGCGCCGAAACGCGACGACGTCGATCATCAATGTCAGCGCGATGGCGCAGCACGCAAGCACCGTGAACGCCCGCCGGGTGTTCGGCTCCGCCAGGTTGCTGACGCGGCCGAAGAGGACGAGCAGTGCGAGCGTGATACCGCTCACCCACAAGAGCTGGAAGAAGCCCGAGCGCGCGTAGTCGGCATAGGTAACCCCGGCGTTACGGAGCGTCTCCGCCGCGGCGCCGGTCGCCGCCAGCACCTGGGCTACCGCGAATGCGGCGAAGACCGCGTCGAGGACGGCGAGCACCACCAGCGCCTCGGTGGCGCCGAGCTTCCACCGCGGCCGGCCGACCTCTTCCAACGGCTCCGACGCCGCCAGACGCAGGAGCCCGGCGGCGCACCACGACCCCGCGGCAATGAAGAAGACG
>VBEK01000005.1 GCA_005889135.1 Chloroflexota bacterium | reverse complement strand
CGCCTGCGTGCAGGAAGACAACGGGCATGCCCGCCCCCGCGCGCTCGTAGTGGAGGCGCGCGCCGTTGATGACCGCCTGCATCACGTAAGGGCCGTGAGCAGGGCCTTGAACTTCAGCTCGGTCTCTTCGAGCTCTCGCGCGGGGTCCGAGTCGGGCATCACGCCCACGCCGGCGTAGAGCCGCGCGCCGTCCTCCCACAGGAGCCCGCACCGCAGGGCGACCGCAAGCTCGCCGTCGCCCCGTCCGTCCATCCAACCGACCGCCCCCGCGTACCATCCGCGCTCCATCGCCTCGAGGTCGTCGATCAGCGCATCCGCCTGCGGACGTGGCCAGCCGCCGACTGCGGGTGTGGGATGGAGCGCCCTCGCAAGCGTCAGCACGTCCGGGGGCGGGTCGCTCAGCTCGGCGCTGACGCTCGTCGCCAGGTGCTGGATGTTGGTGAAGCGCGCCACCTCGGGCTCGCCGGCGGCGATCGTCGCGGCGAAAGGACGGAGCGCTTCGACCACGAACCGGGAGACGAGGCGATGCTCGGCGACGTCCTTCTCGCTCGCGCTGAGCTCCGACGCGAGGCGTTCGTCCTCCGCGTCGTTGCCGCCGCGCGCGACCGAGCCCGCCATCGGCTGCGAGAACGCGTGGCGGCCCGCACGGCGGATGAGCAGCTCGGGCGAGGCGCCGGCGAAGGCCGTGCCGTCGGCGCCCGTGACGAGGTAGGTGAAGCAGGACGGGTATGCGGCCCGCAGGCCACGGACGACCATGCCCGCGGAGACGACCCCGTCGCCGCGCGCCATGACTTCGCGCGCGAGCACGGCCTTCTGCGCCTCGCCGGCGCGCAGGCGCGCCACCGCGGTCTGGACGGCCGCGGTCCAGGCGAGCGGGTTGCGCACCGGGGTCACGTCGAGCCTGCGCGCGGCGGGGGCGCGGACCGGGGACGCGGCCAGGTCGAGGAGGTCCTCGGCCTCCGGTGTCGCGGCGACGACAAACGTCCGGCCGCGCCGGCGCATGACCGCGAGCGCCGGCACGCGAAACAGCAGGGCGGGGAACCCGGACCAGGCGCCTTGCGGGTCGCGGTCGGGGTGGTAGGCGAAGCCACCGACGGCGAGCGAGTCGGCGGACGCGATGCGCGACCACAGTCGCGAGGCGGCGAGGATGCGGTCGGCGCCGGCCTCGGAATCGTGCATCTTGCCAGCCGCGTCTTCGGCGATGACTCCGTCGGGCGCGGCGACGATGTCGAGCGCCTTGCCGATGGCGGCGACGCTGACGGCGTCGGGCATGGGCCGCTCGACGAGCATCACCTCGTGGCCGGCGTCGCGTGCCGCGCTGACAAGGTCGACCAGGTCGGGGGTGCGGTCGAGCTCGCGCACCACAACCGCAGTCGAGGCAATCACTCCCGTTTCTCGATGTGCTCGCGGGCGGCGCGCAGCAGCGTGCGCTGGAAGTGGTGGCGGACAAGGATGCCGCTCGCCTCGAGCAGCTCGTTGAACGTCTGCAGCAGGCGGCGCTCCGCCGCCTCCGTCTCGCCGCCCTCGGCCTGGATGCGCTCGCGGACGTGGCGGTCGAATAGGTCGACGGCCTGGCGCGCGGTGCGGTCGACGGCCGCCGCGTAGTCCTTGCCGAGCTCCATCAGCGACCCGATGGGCACGCCGGCCGCGATCAGCTTCATCCCCGAGGCGATGGCGACGAGGTCGTCGGCTGGGTAGCGCGGCTCGTCGCCGTCATCAGTCGGGACGAGCAGGCCGGCCTGCTCGAGGCTGAGGAGCAAGGGCTCGGCAACCCCGCTGCGCTCGGCCAGCTCGGCAAGCGTCAGCGTCTGGGGCGCCGACGGGTGGGTGACGGCCGCGACCAGGGCCTCGTCCGACGGCTCGAGCTCACCGGACAGGAAGCGCTGGATCACGGTCAGGGTGAAGCCCTGCTGCTGGAGCTCCCTGATCCGCTTCAGACGCTCGACGTGCGCGTCGCCGTAGAACGTGACGCGACCCTCACGCCGGGGTGCTTCCAGGAGGCCTTTGCCTTGGTAGAAGCGGATCGTGTCCACGGCGACTCCGGCCGCACGGGCCAGCTGCTCGATCCGGTATTCCACGAGTAACTACTCTAAGAGTGGACGGTCTCGTAGCGCAGGAACACCGTCCCGCGGCTGAACCTGCGCTCCTCCTCGAGCCTCAACTGGGCCGCAAAGCCGGCAGGCAGGGCTTTCGTGCCGCCGCCGACCAGCACCGGGACGACGAACAGGTGCAGCTCGTCGACCAGGCCCGCCTTCAAGGCGTGGCCGGCCAGCTCTGCGCCGCCGAGGCCGATGTCCGTGATGGCGGAGGCCTTCAGGCGCCGCACCGCTTCCGGGTCGAAGTCGCGCTCGACCCTCGTCCGCGCGCTGGAGACCTTCTCCAGCGTCCGCGAATAAACGACCTTGTCGGCTGAGCGCCAGATCTTCGCGAAGTCGCGCTCGATGTCGGACTCGTCGCCGCCGGTCTCCCAGTAGACCATGGTCTCGTACATGCGCCGGCCGTAGAGATACGTCCCCACCGGGCGCTCGAGGTCGTTGACGAAGCGGTGCACCTCCTCGTCTGGCGCCGCCCAACCGAAGTTGCCGCTCTCGTCGGCGATGAAGCCGTCGAGCGACATGATGGCCGAGTAGATCAGCTTCGCCAACGCCGACTAGCCGAATGTATCCCAGTAGTACATGCGCTCGAGCCAAGCCGGGTCGGCGCGGTACGCGCGGGCGAAGAGCTCGACCGCGTCGACGTAGTCGTAGTCGAGGTTGTAGTGCCAGATCGCGGTGCGCATGTCGTAAGGCGCGCCGTAGTGGACGAGGTAGCGCGCCGCGGCGAGGATCGACGCGTGCGGGTCCATGACGTCGCCGCCCTGACCGTAGTTGGCCCAGGTCGAGGGCAGGAACTGCATCGGTCCCAGCGCGCCCGCCGAAGACGGGCCGTTGACGCGTCCGAACTTGCTCTCGATGAAGTTGATCGACGCGAGATAGCTAGCGTCGACGCCGTAGCGGTTCTGCGCCTCGAGGTAATAGGAACGCAGCGAGCTCAGCGGCGCCGCGTTCGAGTAGGGCAGCGTGTTGTGCGCGTGGACGAGGTAGTACTGGTCGATGCCGCCCAGGATGTACAGCGAGTGCAGGCCCGCGATCATGTCCGAGAACGGGCTCCGGATGGCCTGCGGCAGCAGGGCGACGACGGACTTCTCGACGCTGCTGTAGCCGGCCAGCTCGTAGATCCACGTCTGCTCCTGGCGCGCCGCCTGGCGGAAGGCGAACGTCGCGCTCGCCTCCGCCAGCTCGTGACGCATCGTCTCGGCGAGACCGGAAGGACGTTCCGCGGCCAGCGCCTGCAACCGCGCGGATGCGTCCTGCATCGTCAGCTCGGCGGCGATGATCCTTGCCGCGGCGTGGTGCGCGTTGGGCGCGAGGTCGGGGTCGTGGGCCGCGGCGGTGTGCGGCAGCGCCGCCATCACCACCGCGACCAGGACTGCCAGCTGGAATCGGATCAGGCAGTCTGCTCCGAGCTGGCCGCGATGTACGGCCGTTGGTCGGGTATCACCGGCGCATCTTCCGGATAAGGGTCTTCGGCGTCCGGCTCGCGGAGGCCGACCGAGTCGAGAAGCCCGCTGATCTCGTTGCCGACCAGCTCGCCCTGCGTGATCAGAGCCTCGGCCGCCAGATCGATCGGTTCCTTGTTGATCGCCATAAGCCGCCAGTCGTCCATGTACGCGTGGCCAAGCAGTTGGGCCACGACCTTGCGGCTGATCGGGTTGTTGATCACCGCTCCGACGCCCGTGCCCTGCTCGTGGAGGCCAAGCGTCACTTCAGCGACGGAGATCAGCTGCTGTCCGATGGAAACGGCCTTGGCCGACATCTCGGGGTCGAGATTGTCGGCTCCCATTCCGACGATGCCGACCATGCGGCACGCCGTGCCGGTCGCCTGAATGAGGTCTCCTGTCACGCCGGTCGTGTTCTCGCCGTAAAAGACCCGCTCGCAAGCCACCGAGCCGAGCTGCGCCCGGATCCGCCCTGCCAGCTGCGAGCGGAACGTCAGCCACTCCTCTTCTTGTGGCAGCGACTTGTGGTGACCACCGATCTCCCCACCGCGTGGGTCGGCGCGTCGACGTATGGACAGACGAACGTGGGAGCGATCTCTCTCGAAGAAATGCGAGGCGACCGCGTGGCCCAATTCGTGACGGGCGACGGCCAGCTTGTCGCGGTCGGTGTAGGCGACGGGAATGGCGAGTCCGGCCTCTACATTCCCCATAGCCTCGCGAATGTCGCGCCATTCGAAAGCCTCGCGGCCATCTTCGAAGGCGTAGAGAAGCGCGAGTGAAAGCACCTGCTCGATGTCCGCCGGCGAGTAGCCCTCGGTGACGCGCGCAAACTCGTCGCGCCGCGCCGGAGTGTCCAGCTCGGGATCGTGCATCTTCTTGTCGAAGTAGAGCGCGGCGATGTCCTTACGAGCTTCGCGATTCGGGATCAGGAAAGTGATCTGGCGGCCGAAGCGGCCGGGCCGGGTCAGCGCCTCGTCCAGCACCTGCGCCCTGTTGGTAGCGCCGATGAAGAGGATGTTGTAGTTGGGGGCCTTCAGCGGAGCGATGCGCAGGCTTAGCTTCGAGCCGTTGGCGCCTATCACCCGCGGCAAGAAGAGGCCGTCGAGCGTGAGGTTCACCAGGCCGCGCAGCTGACGCACGATAAAGCCGGGGTTGTCGATGCCGTCCATGAGGACCAGGAGCATGTTCAGGCCGAGCATGCCGCCGCCGAACATCCCCATCCCGCCCATCATTCCGCCGCCGCCCTGCATGCCCGACCGCCGCTGGCCGAGCGCGTCGATCTCGTCGATGAAGACGATGCAGCCTCCCCAGACCTTCGCGCGCTTGCGCGCCGCTCGCACCATCAGGTAGACGCTCAGGGCGTCGATGCCGAGGAACATGCCGGCGAACGAACCGCCGTTGGCGATGAAGATCGGCACGTGCAGCGACGAGGCGATCGCCTTGGCGAGCATCGTCTTGCCGGTGCCGGGAGGACCGACCATCAGCACGCCGCGCTCGCGCTTGCCGCCGGCCTTGGTGAACAGCCGGCCGTGCTCGATCAGCCTGAGGATCCGGTCCATCTCTCCGACAGCGGCCTTCTGGCCGCGGACGTCGCCCATGTCGACCCCAAAGTTGGCGTCGTCGGGGTTGATCATCGTCTTGCCGATGCGCGTATAGAGGTAGAACGGGCCGAAGAAGAGCATGAAGTTGGCGCCCAGCAGGAACAGCAGGTAGACGAGCTGGGTCAACGCCAGGGCCAGGAAGTCGGGGAGGGCCGCGAGGGCGTCCTCCGGGGCCAGGCCGAAGAACGCGTAGGACACGCCGAAGTACAGGAGGGGGACAAGCGCGATGAAGAACATGCGCCGCCAGAAGACCGCGCGGTTGGTCTCGACCGTTCGCTCGAGAACGTCGGTCTCGGGCGCCAGGCGCTCGCGCACGATCAGCCACCGGCGGACGATGCTGAGGATCCCGCGCGCGATAAGCATCGCGACGACCGCGTAGACGATCGACCACAAGAGTCCTAGCTGCAGGGCGATGAACGCGAAGGAAAAGGCGGTCGCGCCGACGAAAAGCGTGAAGATCCAGAAGATGATCACGGCGGGTTCACTCCTTCTTACGCGCCGGGGTTTCTGACGGCGAGAAACACCACGATAGCGAGGCCGACTGCGATCAGCACATCTCCAGGGCTGTAGGCCTCCCGGCTCGGCCAGAGCCGGATGAAGTCGCCGAGCAGGTTCAAGTTCGTCCCGGGGCCCATGACCGTGTACTGGCCGATCGTGCCCCGCCCCAGCAGGGACGAGCCCGCGAGCTCCGGGGCCACCGGCATGCGCGCACCGTTGGCGGCGATCACGAGCACGTTCAGCGAGGCGCCGAGGCTGATCACCCAGATCCCGGGGATGCGGCGCCAGTGCCAGTTGGTCCAGGCCACGATCACCACCAGGGCGACGAGATAGGCGTACTGCGATCCCTCGACCCGGTTCAGGGGCGTGAGCAGGATCACCTCGCGGACCACGATGGCGCCGACGATGAGCCACGGCCAGCGGAAACGCAGCAGGGCGAGGTTCTGGAGCCGGCCGCCCATGAGCAGGCCAACGCCCAGGCCGGCGACGATCGCGAGGAGAAAGAGCAAGCTCTACCCGGCTACTCGGCGGCGAGTCGTGAGGCCGCCCCCGCCAGGACTTTCACCCCCACCGGCAGCGCCCCCTCGTCGATCCGGAACCCCGGCGAGTGGTGCGCCGGCGGCGTGTCGCCCTCGGGGCGCGCCCCGAGCATGAAGTAGCACCCGGGGATGCGGGTCAGGAACTCGGCGAAGTCGTCGCTGACGGTGAGCGGCCGGCCGAGCACGCTCGCGCGCTCACCGATCAGCTCCTCTCCGACCTCGAGCACCTTACGCGTCACGTTCGGCTCGTTCATCAGCGGCACCGTGCCGTGGACGAGGTCGACGTTGGACTTGACCTCGAACTCGCTTTCGGTCTCGCGCAGCAGGTCGTGCAGGCGGTCCAGCGCCTGCTCGCGGAGCGTGTCGTTGAACGTGCGCAGGCTGCCCTGCACGAGCACGCCGCGGGGGACGATGTTCCATGCGCCGTCGCTCGCGATGTTGCCGACGGTCGTGTGGCACTGGACGCCCTCGTGCTCCAGGCCTTCGACCACGGTGTGCAAGCGCTCGACGAAGAACGCCTGGGCGGCGAGGACGTTGCCGCGCCTGCCCATCATTCCTCCGTGGCCGCCGGGACCCGAGAACTTGACGTCGAAGGCGTCTGACCCCGCCCACAGGAGCCCCGGTCGCGTGATCACCGTGCCCGACGGCATGAAGCTGGCGATGTGCAGCCCGATGACGGAGTCGGGCCGGTGGTCGTCGAGCAGGCCGCGCGCGATCATCGCCTTGGCGCCCTCGACGATCTCCTCCGCGGGCTGGAAGACGAAGAGGTACTTGCCGTTAACGTCCCAGATCCGGTCGATCAGGGTGCGCGCGACGCCGATCATGATCGCCATGTGCGCGTCGTGCCCGCACGCGTGCATGCGGCCGTCGATGCGGGAGTGAAAGTCGACGCCCGACTCCTCGTGGATAGGCAGCGCGTCGATGTCGGCGCGCAGCATCACGGTCTTGCCGGGCCGGCCGGTGTCGAGCAGCGCCACCGCCCCGGTCTCGGTCGGGCACTGCAGGAGGTCGAGCCCCAGCTCGCGCAGCCTGTCCTTCAGGTAGCGCGACGTCTCCTGCTCGCTGAAGCTGACCTCGGGGTGCTTGTGGAAGTGGCGGCGCAGGTCGACGACGTCGTCGAGCACCGACTTGCTCGGCAGCGGCGTGGTGGCGTGGTCGTCACTCATGTACGGCGACGAGCGAGTAGCCGCGCGCGGACGCGTGCACGAACGTCGCCCCCAGACCCGGTTGGAGGTCGTCCAGGCGGCGACGCAGGGTCAGGAGCGCCGAGTGCACGGTCGAGTGGGCGGCGTTGTTGCGGAAGAGCCCGGCCTGGATCAGGTCGCGGGCGGTCGCCGGCTTGGAGCCCTGGGCGAGGAACAGGACCAGCGCCGTCTGCTGCTGGGTCAGCCGCGCCTCGCTGTCGCCGAGCCGGATGATGCGGTGCGTGGGGTCGAACTCGAGCCGGCCGAAACGGTAGTTGCCCGGCCGCCCCGTGCCGCGCTCCACCAGCCTCGCCGCCAGGTCGGAGTAGATATGCGCCATCGGCACGTTGCCCTTGACGAAGTAGGAGCTGGCCCCGAGCTCGTAGGCCCGGCGGATGGAGGCCGAGTTGACCTGCGCCGCGGAGAGGACGATCACCGGGAGGCCGGGATGATGCTGGCGGATCCAGGTCAGGAGCTCGAAACCCGAGTCCTCGCGTTCGTCCAGGACGAGGTCGAGGAGGACCGCGGCCACCCGCTCGTGCTCGAGCACATCCTGGGCTTCCGCCACCGTGGCGGCAACAGAAGGTCGGTAACCGAGGTCCTGGAGGTCGATGCGCAGCTGCTGCAGCATCGCCGCCTCGTCCTCGACCACCAGGACAGAGGATCCGAGCACGTCCGCCGGCCGGTAGACCTCCAGGCCGGGGGGCAGGGGAGGCAGCTTGACCTCGCGCTGGCGGGGATGAGCTCGCCCGTGGTTATCACTGTGATTTTCCAAGCTGCCCCCTACACTATTATTTACGAAGATTGATGATTCTAGAGCGCCCAAATACGACGGGATTCAGGCATACTTTGTGTCCGGACCTGGCGTAGTTCGAAAAACAAAGGGGTAAATTGGGGATGACGTGGCGATTGAGGGTCCCGACAGTGATTGTGGTTCTGCTCGTTCTGTTCGCTGTTGCCCTCGCGGTGGGAGCGAACTGGGTCGAGCAGTCGAGCGCGACCGGCGACGCTGGCAGCTTCTTTTCCGACTTCGGCTGGTAAGCACCTAACTGCCTGAGTTGCGGCGCTCTCGCGAGCGTCGTATGGCGACCGGGAGCAGGGCGTAGAGGTCTGCCCGGTCGACGGCTTTGCTCATGTAGCCGACGACGTCCGGGTCGTCGGTTCCCGACGGGAAGACCGGGTAGGCGGTGTAGAAGATCACGGGCACCTTCTGTCCGCGCGACCTCAGCTCGTTCAGCAGCCCCCAGCCGTCCATCGGCTCGGGCAGCATCAGGTCGATGATGGCCACCTCCGGTTTGTCCGCCACCGCCCGGACCAGCGCCTGGTCCGCGTCCTCGGCGATGGAGACCCTGTAACCGAGCATCTTCAGGTCCGTCTCCAGGATCACCCTCCACGCCCTTTCGTCGTCGACGACGAGCACGGTCGAGCCCCTCAGCTCCTCAGGAGTGGGCGCAATCGGCTTCGGAGGGGTGAAGGGCACCGGAATTCTGGCGCAGTATATCCGTGGCAATGGCGCAATCCCGCCGCAATGGCAGCTCGCACCGCTCGCGCACCGTGGTGATGGCCAAACCGGCACGCGCCTCCACGAGCACGCCGGCGCGCGGCAACGGGCGGACGCCGGGGCCTTCGGCCACCGCCCTCATCCACGAGCTGGGGAGCTGCGTCACCGAGGCCGACCTGGTCCAGGTCCTGTACCGCGGCCTGCACGGCCGGTTCGGCTACGACGTGATCAACCTCCAGGTGCTCGAGCGCGAGGGTTGGTACCACTCCCTGCCGATGGACGCCGGTGTGCTCCAGGACGTGCGGCGCCGGCCCGTCCGGGAGTCGATGTTCGCCCGCCAGTTCGCCAACCCCAAGACGACCGTGATGCCGGTCGAGACCGCGCGGCAGCAGATCGGGAAGGGTCCTGGCGCCGGCGTGACGCCCAAGCTCGCGATCTGGGTGCCGGTCATGCACCAGGGCGAGCTCATAGGCAGCGTCAGCTACCAGAGCTTCCGCAAGCGGCGTGTCGCGCGTGCCGAGCTCGAGTTCCTCGAGGACGTCCATCGCCGGCTGGGCGTGCTCCTCGTCAACGCCTCCCTGAACGAGCTGACTAGGAACCAGGCGCGACGCCTCGAGGCCCTGAACAGCATCGCCCGCGCTATGACGTCGACCCTCGACGAGGCCAGCGTGCTGAGCGGCCTCTACGCGACGCTGCGCGAGCTGCTGCCGGTCGACACCCTCGAGATGGTCACGCTGCCGGAGGGCACGGACCGCGCGCGCTACATGCAGATGGTTGGCGACTCGCTCCCGACGTCGCGCTGGCTGACGGCCCGCTCCGCGCACACCGTCACGGCGCGGGACGTGGTCGCCGGCAACAAGCCGGTGCTCGCCCACTACCCGCACTCCTCGCTGTGGGTGCCGCTGAAGGAGAGCGGCGGAGCGCGCGGCGCGCTCGGCATCAACTTCTCTCGCCCGTATGCCTACGAGGCCTCGACGGGAGCGTTCATGGAGCTGGTCGCCGACGAGGTCACGCTCTCCCTGCGCAACGCGCGCAGCTACGAGGCGATCGAGGACCAGCGCCGGCGACTCGAGGTCGTGAACGCGGTCGGCCGGCGCCTCGCGTCCAGCCTCGACCGCTGGTCGATCATGCGCACGCTGCGCGAGGAGCTGTCCGCCAACCTCAAGTTCGACGGCTTCATCCTGGCCACCATCACTGACGGCCAGGACGGTCCGATCGCGGAGGGCTACCAGTACGTCGCCGGCGTGGAAGAGGTCGTGCCGCCCGTGGCGTTGGCGGTGACCGGTCCATCGCGCGAGGCGTACGAGACGGGCAAGCCGATCCTGGTGCGCAACAACCCCTGGCGCCGCTCCTTCGAGGAGAAGGGCCTGCAGCGTGAGGTGTGGACCGTCGGCCGCGGCGCCGCGGTTTTCGTCTCCGGCCCGCCGGACGAGCAGCGGAAGATCTCCCGCTCCTTCGTCTGGGTGCCGGTGCTCAGCGGCGAACGCATCACCGCCATGCTCTCGCTCCAGTCCTACACCGAGGGCGCGTTCGACGACTGGCACGTCAAGCTGCTGCAGGACGTGGCGGCGCACGTCAGCCTGGCGCTGGCGAACGCCGACCACTTCGCCCAGGCCCAGACGGAGCGAGCGCGCCTGGAAGCGCTGCACCTGTTCGAGATGGGCGTGGCCGGAGCGTCCGACGAGCGCGAGCTGTCGGAGGCGGTGTTCAAGGTCGCCGGCGACTACCTCGAGTCGACGCACATGGTCCTGGCCTACGTGGACGTGGCCGGGATGGTCAGCGGGTTCGCCGCCGAGCGCGGCCAGCCCGCCACGCCGATCGGCCCGGTCATGATCGACAACGCGCCGTTCTTCCGGCGCATGATCGAGGGCGGCGCGAGCAGCGTCGTGGACCACGTGATCAGCGACTCCTCGGACCTCGACGGCCCGATCGGCAGCTACATCTTCACCCGCACGCCGAGCCACGTCGTCTGGGCGCCCATCACCCAGAACGACCGCGTCGTCGCCGGCGTGGTCGCGATGCGCAACGACGGCGGCCACTTCCAGGCCACCCACCTCAAGCTGCTCGAGGCGGCGATGCCGGTCGTCGGCATCGCGCTGCGCACCATGCGCCTGCACCACGCCAACGAGCTCGCCCTCGCGCAGTCGGTGCGCATCCAGGAGCTCGCCGCGCTCGCCGGCCACGAGCTGATGAGCGTGGTCGCCAACATCGCCGACCAGGCACGCACGATGCTCGAGTGCGCGGGGACGGTGTGCTGGGCGTTCGACACCGAAGGCCGCGTCACCGCCACGCGCGGCAGCGGGGATCCGCTCGCGGAGGAGGTGCTCGCGTGGGCGGGCCTGAGCTCCGACGACCGGACCGCCCCGCCGGGGATCGTGAGCGGGACGGCGCATGACCACGCGTGGAACCTCATCCCGCTGTGGTACGGCGATCGGCTCGTGGGCGCGATCGGCGCCGTCCACGCGTCGACGCTCGTCCCCGAGCCCAGCGGGGCGGCGCTGGACTTCGCTCGTCACGCGGCGGTCGCGATCGAGAACGCGCGGCTGGTCGCCGAGACGCGCGGCCGCATTCGCACCCTCGAGGCGGTGGCCGCGTTCACCGAGCTGACCCCGACCGAACCCGACCGCGCCCGCTCCGAGATGGCGCGCCTGGTGAGTCGCGCGCTCGCCGGCTCGCAGGGCGAGCTGTGGCTGCTCGAGGACGGCGAGCTCGTGTGCCGCTCCGACAACGGCGAGGTCTCGCCCAAGGTGCCGGTCAGCGACAGCGTCCAGCTCCTGCGCGCCCTGAGTGCGACCGCGGGTGGGCGCAGGCTGCGCGCGCTCCTCGACCTGCTCGGCGCGCCGCCCGACGCGTTCGCCATCCCCATCCAGGTCGAGGGCAGGCTCGCCGGCTTGCTGGTCGCGCGCATCACTGCAGGCGGGGCGGAGACGCGCCGGCTCGCTGGGGTGCTCGCCGGCCAGGCTTCCGTGCTGCTGGGCCAGCTCGAGCTCGTGGACGCGCTCGACCGCGAGCGGCGGATGATGAACGCGATCCTTCGCCACTCGCCGGTGGGGGTGATGCTCGAGGACGCGGCCGGACGCATCGTCTACGCGAACCCCGAGATCGAGGCCATCTACAGCCTGCAGGCGTCCGACATGCCGGGGCGGAAGCCCGACGAGATCTACGCCGCTGCCGGCGCGGTCCCCGCCGAGGACGGAGAGGTCGATGGCACGCTCGAGCTGCGCATGAAGGAGCCCGATCGCACTGTCCACGTGCGCCGCGTGGTCATCCCGGGCCTCGAGGGCGAGCCCGCCGGCGTCCTCACGCTGCACGAGGACGTGACCGTGCAGCGCCAGGCGTTAGAGGCGAAGGACCTGATGCTGCGTGCCATCGGCCACGAGGTGCGGAGCCCCGCGGCGGCGATGAAGAACACCCTCGCCGGCATCATGCAGTGGGACGAGACGATCGACTCGACCGGCCGGCGAACGCTGCTGCAGGAGGCCTACGAGTCGTCAGACCGGCTGCTGAGCCTGGTCGAGAGCCAGCTGATCATCGCCAAGCTCGAGACGCGCCACTTCGAGCCGACGCCCGAGCCGCTCGAGCTCGAGGGCGCGCTGACCGGTGTCCTCGCCGTGCTCAACCACCGCTACGCCGAGCGCACCTCGGCGGTGCAGGTCAACCTGCCTGACAACCTGCCGCCCGCGTTCTGCGAGCCGGCCCACCTCGCCCAGGTGCTGACGAACCTGATCGGCAACGCCCTCGAGTACACGACCGGGTCGGTGCAGGTCGAGGCGCGCCAGGTGCAGCGCGGCTGGCTCGAGGTGACCGTCGCGGACAACGGCCAGGGCCTGCCCGCGGCGACGCTGGAGACGGTGTTCGAGAAGACGGGGCCCGCGGGACGCAGCCGCTCCCAGGGCGGGCTGGGTCTTGGTCTCTACCTGTGCCGCCTGGTGGTCGAGCGTTCTTTCGGCGGCCGGATCTGGGTGGCGGCGAGCGACCGTCGCGGGACCACGTTTCGGTTCACCGTCCCGGCACGGATCCGCACCTGACGGATTCCCGCATCGACGCCGTTACTCCCGTTATGAACGGCCCCGTCGCGCCGATGTGGGTCCGAGTCGGCGGCGGCCTGGAGTCGGTCCCCGATCACCAGCGCCATGGCCCGGCCGACGCCGAGTTCCCGCCTCCCGGCGGCCCGTGGGAGGCGCTCGTCCTCAACGGGCGACTGGTCGGCTGGGCGGAGCGGAGCGGGTTGCGGACCGCGCGCCAATCGGCGGAGCTGGGGCAGCGATTCGAGAACGAGCAGCGCGACTACCTTCTCGGCCGGCTGGGACACAAGCTGCGCTCCTCGGTGCTTGCCCTGCAGGAGTCGGCGCGTCAGGCTGCTTTCGGGCGCCCCGAGATGCTCGAGGGGCTGTTCGAGCAGGCGCAGGAGGTCGGGCGGCGGGCGGCCGGTCTGGAGGCGGCGGCGGTCGAGCCGAAGGACAGCGCCCGGGGCGTGGTCCTCGGCGCGGTTCTCAACCTGGCCATGCCCACCGCCTCGAACAACGTCGGGGCCGAGGCCGTCGTCCTTGGTTCCGAGCCTGTGATGGTCGAGGCCTTCACCCGCGTCCGCGACTGGCTGCTGGGCGATTCCCTCAGCGTTTCGGCTGAGCGCATTGGCGGCTGGTGGAAGATCCAGGTCACGGCCACCGGCGAGCGAAAGCCGCTGCCGGTGCCGGAGCTGGGCGAGCCGCTGGTCCGTCTGGTCGTCGACACTCAGCTCGACGGCTGGCTCGACGCGAGCCGGCCCGACGGGGCCGACATCTACCTGCCCGCATACAGCACGCGCTGACGATTGTGGAGCCCCGGTCAGGGATCCTCGACGGCGCTGCGGCGCCCATGCGGCCCATCTGCGTTGTTGCGGCCTCCGCTCCTCGTTACCCCCGCGCAACCACGGCGCGGGGACCCCGGGAGGTGTGCGCTCGCTCCGGTGCGCGGCCGCGTCTAGCATCTGGACCGCCTGGTCACCGGATCGCTCGCCGAGGCCCCTGACCGTGGCTCCGGCCAGCGTCACCAGGGTCGTCGCCCCTAACCCTGGCCCCTACACGGGGCCGGGCACGAACACCTGGATCGTCGACGCGGGGCCGGTCGTGGTCGTGATCGATCCGGGGCCTGACGACGACGCGCACCTGGCGGCCCTCAACAGGCGCCTGGTGGGGAAGGCCGTGGGAGCTGTCCTGGTGACCCACTCGCACCCAGACCACCTTCCACTGGCGGAGCGTTTCGCCGGGCCGCACCACGCGTCGGTGCGCAGGTATCCCGAGCTCAGCGACGGCGACATCGTCCGCGCCGGCAACCTCAACCTCACCGCGCTGCATACGCCGGGGCACAGCGCCGACCACCTCTGCTTCCTGCTCGCGGACGACGGCGCGGTGTTCACGGGCGATCTGATCCTCGGCCGGGGCAGCTCGATGGTCACCTATCCCGAGGGCGACGTCGCCGCCTACCTGCGCTCGCTCGAGCGACTCGCGGCGCTGCGACCGCGCATGCTGTTTCCCGGCCACTGGGACCCGGTCCGCGACGCGATGGCGAAGATCGAGGAGTACCGCGCTCATCGCCTGGAGCGCGAGGCCCAGGTGCTGGCCGAGGTGCGGCGCGGTGCGGGCAGCGCGGCCCAGCTGACGCGCCGCGTGTACGGCGACCTGGAGCAGAAGTTGATGGTCGCGGCGGAGATGACGATGCGCGCGCACCTGCGCAAGCTGGTCGACGATGGACTCGTGCGTGAGGCGGGGGAGGTGTACGAACCCGTCGGTAGAGTAGGTCCGTGACCACCACCCCGATCCTTTCCCTCTCCGCGGCCGAGCTCGAGGGCTGGCTCGCCGAGCACGACGCGCCGAGCTACCGCCGAAGACAGATCTGGACCTGGCTCGCGCGCGGCGTGACCGACTTCGCGGCCATGCGGGACCTGCCGGGGGCGCTCCGCGACGCGCTCGCGGGCGCCTTCCGTGCGACCTCGCTCACGCCGATCGCCGTCTCGGAGGCGGATCGCGGCCTCACCACCAAGACGCTGTTCGAGCTCGAGGGTGGGCACTCGGTCGAGGCGGTGGTGATGCGCTACGCCGAGCGCTCGACGCTGTGCATCTCCTCTCAGGCGGGCTGCCCCATCGGCTGTCCCTTCTGCGCCACGGGCAGGTTCCCTTTCGGCCGTAACCTGAACGCACACGAGATCGTCGAGCAGGCCGTCGACGCACAGCGCGTGCTGGCGGCGGAGGGGCGGCGGCTCTCCCACGTCGTGTTCATGGGCATGGGCGAGCCGATGGCCAACTACCGCGCGGTGGTGGAGTCGGTGCGCCGGCTCAGCGACCCGGACCTGCTCGGGATCAGCCCGCGCCGGATCGTGGTCTCGACGAGCGGCCTCATACCGCGCATCGAGCAGCTCGCCGAGGAGAAGATCCCGGTCACGCTTGCGATCTCTCTGCACGCGGCGCGCGACGAGCTGCGCGACGTGCTGGTGCCCATCAACCGCAAGTACCCCGTGCGCGACCTGGTCGACGCGGCCCAGGCGTACGCGGAGAAAAGCGGCCGGCGCGTGAGCTACGAGTGGGTGATGCTCGCGGGCGTCAACGACACCGAGCGCGACGCGCGCGAGCTTGGCGTCCTCTTGAAGAACCGGCTCGCGCACGTCAACCTGATCCCCTTCAACCCGGTCGAAGACACGCCGTACCACGCGCCCGACCGGGCGTCGATTCGCGCCTTCAAGGAGAAGGTCGAGGCGCAGGGCCTGAACGTGACCGTGCGGGACACGCGCGGGCGTGAGGCCGACGCGGCGTGCGGCCAGCTGCACGAGCGCGTCATGCGAACGAAGCTGGCTGTCTGATGCTTTTCGCCGGCACGTCCGGCTTCAGCTACGCGACCTGGAAAGGGAAGTTCTACCCCCCGTCGCTCCCCGGCGCGAAGATGCTCCACCACTACGCCGAACGGCTGAACGGCGTCGAGCTCAACGGCTCCTTCTACCGCACGCCGCCGGAGACCACGCTGCGCAAATGGGCCGACGAAACCCCGCCGTCGTTTCGCTTCTGCATGAAGGCGAACCGCGGCCTGACCTACTCGGCGGAGGCATTCGACAAGGTCGGGCTCGCCCGCATCTTCACCTCCCGCATCGCGGTCCTCGGCGAGAGGTTGGGCCCGGTCCTGCTGCAGTTCCCACCCACGCGCCAGAGGAACGTTGGGCTCCTGGACTCGCTGCTGACCGCGCTCACCCGGCCCGCGGCGACTGAGTTTCGCCACGGGTCGTGGTTCGACGAGGACACCTATCGAGTGCTGCGTGAGCACGGCGCCGCGCTCGTGATCACCGACGAGGCGAAGTGGCCGCGCGCGCCGCTCGTCGAGGTCGGGCCGTTCGCCTACTTCCGTCTACGCCGCGGTTACACCAACAAGTCGCTCGAGCCATGGGTCGGGGAGGTGCGCTCCGCGGTGGCGGCGCACGAGGAGGTGCACGTCTACTTCAAGCACGACTCGGGTTCGCCGGCGCTGGCGCGCCGGCTCTTGCGGCGCGCCGGAACAGAACCGGTACGAGTATGAGCGCGGCAACGACCACCAGCGCCGACGCGAGCTGCGCCTGGCGCAGGCCGAGGAACACGCTCGGGTCGGTGCGCATGAAGCTGAGCAAGAAGCGGCCCGCGGCGTAGATGCCGAAGTAGATCAGCCCGAGCGCACCATCCGGCAGGCGCTTCTTGAGCCGCTCGTGGAAGGGCAGGATCGCGGCCAGGATGACCAGGCAGAGCACCATCTCGTAGGCGACCTCGGGGTGGACGATCCTGCCGGGCTCGCCGAGGGTGTTGGGGTTCACGTACTCGACCCCCCACGGCAGGGTCGTCGGCGTGCCGTGGTGCTCGCCGTTGATGACGTCGCCGATGCGGCCGATGGCGAGCCCGATCATGGTCGCCGGACCGCCCGCGTCGATCATCTTCCAGTAGGAGAACTTCGACCGGCGCGCCCAGATGAACGCGCCGAGCATGGCGCCGAACAGCCCGCCCCACTGGCTGATGCCGCCCTCGGTCAGCGCGAACATGCGCAGGAGCTGGCCGTTCGCGAAGATGCGGAAGTTCTCCCACACGTAGAGGAGACGCGCGCCAATCAGTCCGACGATCACCATCCAGGCCAGGCCGTCGCCCCCGCCGCCCTTGAGCTCGACGCCGTTGCGCTCCAGCAGCCAGAAGCCGAGGCGCGCCGCGGCGATGATGCCGAGGACCGAGAACACGCCGTGCCAGGTGATGAGCAGCGGCCCCAGCCGGACGATGTTCGGGTCGAGGTCGATGACGATCGCGAGCGGCATCACGCCGCCCGCTCGAGCCGAGACAGCGCCTTGTCCTTGGGAAGAAGCGCGAAGGCGTAGTGGATCGGCAGAGCCACCTTCTTGCCCGTGAGGACGTCGCGCAGCGGGTTGTAGAACCTGCCCTTGCTGACGCCTGACTCCAGCACCGCCTTCTCGAGCGCGGACTCGATCGGCTCCGGCTCCCAGGCGACGGGCTTCAACGCGTCGGCCGCGGCTCGGACCCGCAGTGAGGTCTCTTCGTCCAGCGAGGGTGCGGGCGGATCCGTCCAGAGGTAGTCGAGGTAGCCGACCGCGTCCGCCAGCTTGTGCAGCCGCGTCTTCAGCGCGGGAACGGCGCGCCTGATCGTGTCCGCGTCGAGCTGCGAGACGAATGGTTGAACGCGGCGCGCGAGCTCGTCGTCGCTGAGCCGGCGGATGTACTCGCCGTTGATCCAGTTGAGCTTCTCCCAGTCGAAGCGGGCGCCGCCGTGCTGCACCCGGTCGAACGAGAACGACTGCAGCAGCTCGTCGAAGGAAAAGATCTCCTGCTCGGTGCCCGGATTCCAGCCGAGCAGCGCGAGGTAGTTGAGCAGCGCTTCCGGGAGGTAGCCCTGCTCGCGATAGATGGCGAGGTTCAGCTCTGGATGCTTGCGCTTCGACATCTTCGCGCCGTCTCTGGCCAGGATCAGGGGCATGTGGGCGTAGGCCTGTGGGCGTGGGTAGCCCAGCGCGTCGACGAGCATCAGCTGGTAGGGCGTGTTGGAGAGGTGCTCCTCGCCGCGGATCACGTGCGTGATCTCCATCCGCGCGTCATCGACGGGACTCGCGAACTGGTAGGTCGGATAGCCGTCCGACTTGACGATGATGAAGTCGCCGATCAGGTCGGCGTCGAAGCGCATCTCGCCGCGCACCATGTCCGTGAACCTGATCTCTCCGCCCGGAACCTGGAAGCGGACCGCGAACACGGAGCGGCCCTCGGGCGGGTTGGTCAGGCAGCGCCGCGAGTACTTGTAGGCGCGCTTCTCGGCCTGTGCCTGGCGGCGCTCGGCTTCGAGCTCCTCGGGCGTGCAGTAGCAGCGGTAGGCGTGGCCTTCCTTGATCAGCCGCGCCGCCTCTTCCCTGTAGATGTCAACCCGCTCCGACTGGCGGTACGGCGCGTGCGGCCCGCCCTTGTCCGGTCCCTCGTCCCAGTCGAGCGCGAGCCAGCGCAGGCTCTCGTAGATCAGCGCCTCGTACTCCGGGCGGTTGCGCTCCATGTCGGTGTCGTCGATGCGGAGGACGAACGTGCCGGCCGTCTGGCGCGCGAACAGCACGTTGTAGAGCGCGGTGCTGGCGGTGCCCAGGTGCGCGAAGCCAGTGGGGCTGGGCGCGATCCTGACTCGAACCGGGGGGTCTTCGGGCACGGCCATACCATACGGTCGTGCCGGGATTGCTCGTTCTCAACGGCGGCGACGAGTTCAAGCCCGGCAACGAGGAGCAGGACCGCATGCTTGCCCACGCCGCCGGCCGCGGCCCCGCGTTTGTCGTCCCCACCGCGGCGGCGCGGCAAGGGCCGCAGCAGGCGGTCGCCCACGCCACCGCGTGGTTCGAGCGCTTCGACCTCGAGCTGCGCGAGCTTCCGGTCCTGAAGCGAACGGACGCCAACGCCAAAGAGCTCGCCGACCAGGCACGCTCGGGCGGGTTCTTCTACCTCGTCGGCGGCGACCCAGGGCTCGTCGTCCAGGTGCTCGCGGGCACGCGCGTCTGGACGGCGATGTTCCAGGCCTGGCGCGACGGCGCCGCGCTAGCCGGCTCCTCGGCCGGATCGATGGCCCTGTGCAGCCACACCCTCATCCGGGCGGGCTGGCCCGACCGCACCCAGCGCAGGCCGCTGGACGCGCTTGGACTGGTCGCGGACACGGCCGTGCTTCCTCACTACGACACCTTTGGCCACCACTGGGTCGATTCCGCACGCCGCGAGCTGCCGGGCAAGACGCTGCTGGGGCTCGACGAGAGGACCGCGGCGGTGTGGGACGACGGCGAGTGGCAGGCCGCGGGGGCCGGCGCGGTCGTCGTGATCAAGGGCAGGAACGTCGAGCGTTTCACCAGCGGAATGAAGGTGGCCGGGCTGGCGAGTCCCGCCCGTATGCTTCCGACCTGACCGCGTTGCTCGAACCCAAGAAGAAGGCGCAGCTCGTGCACTCGGGTTTTCTCGACCTCGGCCCGCTGCGCGTGCATCACATGCACGGTGGTCGCGGCCCGGCGGTGGTGTTCATCCACGGCCTTGGCTCGTCGGGATACATGGAGTGGCGGCGCAACCTGGAGCCGGCGGCCGCCCGCCATCGCGTCTACGCGCCCGACCTTCCCGGCTATGGCCGCACCGACAAACCGCGCGTCCGCTACACGGTTCCCTACTTCGCCCGCTTCGTCGAGCGTTACATGGACGACCGCGGCCTGCGCTCGGCGGCGCTGGTGGGCGCGTCGCTAGGGGGAAGGGTGGCGCTCGAGGTCGCGCTCGAGCGGCCGCCGCTCGCGCGCAAGCTCGTGCTCGTCAACACCCTCGGCCTCGGCCGGCCGCAGGTGCGGATGGCGCAGATGGCGTACGGCCTCGTCACCGTCCCGCGCGTCGGCGAGGCCGTGATGGGATTCGCGCGCGACGCGCTGACCTGGGCGCCACGGCGGATGATCCGGCGCTTCGCCGCCCGCTACTCCGGCACCACCGTCGACCTCGACGAGGCCCTCGACGACGAGTACCTGTCCGACCTTCGCGACATGTACGCCGCCGACGGCTACCGCAGCGCCTACCTCTCGACGGTGCGCTCGCTCGTCAATCCGCGCGCTCTGTTCGGAGGCCAGCACGATGTGACCCGGCGCCTGAACGAGCTCAAGATCCCGGTCCAGCTCATCTGGGGCGCGGACGACCCGCTGTTTCCGCTGGCCCACGCGGAGCGGGCGCAGAGCCTGATCGACCGGGCATCCCTGGCCGTCATCGCGGGCGCCGGCCACACGCCCCAGGCCGAGCGTCCAGAGGAGTTCAACCGCGTCCTCCACGACTTCCTCGACTGAGGGCGAGCCGGAGCGGACGCGATACCGGAGCCCTGAGTACAGGGGGCTCGTCGAGGGGCCGCTGGACCCGCTGGTCCACCCGGCGCCGATGGAGCCGCCGCGACTCTATCTCTTCGTCCGCCGGCTGGTCGGGTGGATCGTCACCCACCTGTTTCGCGTGACGGTGACCGGCCTGGAGAACATTCCGCGACCGCCGTACATCATCGCCGCCAACCACCACGCGTGGTTCGACCCGGCGTTCATCATCCCGTTCTTCCCCGAACGTCCTCTCATCTACACGATGGCGAAGAGGGAGACGGTGTTCAACCGCGCGTGGAAGCGGCGGCTCCTGCCGCTGATCGGCGTCTTTCCCATCTCGCCCAACAGGGGCGAGCTCGACGAGCGAGGTCTGCGCACGGTCTACCAGGTGCTCGACCGCGACGGTGTGATGCTGATGTTTCCGGAGGGCCGTTACTCGCGCGGCCGCGCGCTGCGGCCGCTGAAGGACGGCATCGGCTACTTCGCGCTCCAGGCGGGCGTGTCCGTGTGCCCGGTCGCGGTCACCGGCACGGACTTGCTGTGGCCCTTCAGGCGCATCGAGGTATCGATCGCCCCGCCCGTGCGGCCCGACCTTCCAGCCTGGTGGGAGGTGAGCCGGCGGGTGGCGGGGATGGTCGAGCGAGTGCGGGCCGCTATCAACACGGCCCTGACGAGGCGGCGCGCCTAGGGATCTCTGCGCAGGGACCCTAGAATCGTGCGGTTTTGCACCTGGTCATCGGTGCGGGGGAGTTCCTGGGCGGGCACGTGACGCGCGCGCTCGCCCCGGAGGTCCCGGTCATCGAGCTCAACGCGGACGCGGACGAGGAGACGCTCGGCGACGCCATCGGTGGCGTCGAGGTCGTCATCTTCTGCGCCCAGACCGTCTCGCCGGCGCGGCGTTTGCGCTACCGCCGGCAGCCACCAGCGGTGCTGCGGCGAGTGGTGGACGCGGCCGTCAAGGCCAGGGTCCGGCGGCTCGTCCACGTCTCGACGGCGGACGTGTACGGATCGGACCAGTTCGACCGCGTCACCGAGAAGACAGAGCTCAAGCCCGAGCACGCGTACGAGCGCATAAAGCTCTTCGAAGAGGAGTGGCTGCTCGACGCGGCCGGAGACCTCGAGGTCGTGATCATCCGGCCCGCACGCATCTTCGGCCGCGGCGAGGACTGGATCCTGCCGCGCCTTATGGCCGAGGTGGTGCGCGGACGCGTCTGGCTCCCGGGCGGAGGGAGGGCCAAGCAGACCTTTGTGTCGGCCGAGGACGTCGGCCGCGCCTGCCTGGCGGCGTCTGATCGTGGCCGGCCCGGCCACCGCTACCTGGTTGGCGGGTTCGACTCCACCTGGCGCGACCTGATCACGTCGTCGGCGCGCGCGGTGGGGTTCGCGGCCGACGTCGCGTCCATTCCTTACGACCTCGCCTACATGCGCGCGCTGGGCGTGCAGACGCTGACACCTCAAGGCGGGGTTCCGTGGCCGGGCGTTTACGCCACCGACGTCCTCGGCAAGCCGCACCACTATGACGACTCGCACTCGCGGCGCCAGCTGACATGGTCGCCGTCGGTCGGCAGCTTCGAGCAGGAGATGCCGGCGATGACCCGCTGGCTGACGGAGCTGCCCGAGGTGGCGGCGGCGCTGGCCGAGCCGGCCCCCGCTACTTCACCGCCAGACAGGTGATGGTCTTGAACACGCCGTCGATCTTCTGGATCTTGTCCACGATCAGGGAACCGATGGAGTTGACGTCGGGAGCCTCGCACACCGCGATGACGTCGTACTCGCCGGTGATGGCGTCGGCGGCCGAGATGCCGGACACGCCCTCCATCTTCTTGGCCACCTCGAGGGCACGCCCAGGCGACGCATTGATGAGGACGTAAGCCTTCATCTAACAACCCCCACTGCTGTGCGCGGACTGGATGAGCTCAGGGTATCGCGTTAACGCGACTTTTTCCGGGTGCGTTTCTCGGCCAGGTGCTGGGCCAGCTTCTTCAGTCCGGGGTTCACTGACACGACCTTCGGCCCGCGCACCTTCTTATCCCTTGCCTTGTTGCGAGCGCTCTCGCGGGGGGCGATCCGGTCGAGCTCGTCGGTCATCCCGGCAGCGCCTGCGCCGTCGGTGCGGCCGCGGCCGGTGGATAGTCGAGGTCGAGCCGCCTGAACGCGAGCGTCCAGTACGTCGAGATCTCAGCCGCGACGAAGCCCTGGACGACCAGGGCGATGGGCACCAGGAGGACGACGCCGAGGATGACCAGCGGCACGATCGCGGCCGAGCTTCCCGTGGCGATGAACGCGCCGAGGATGAAGAACGGAACCGCGACGAGCGCCAGCGCGCAGGCCAGGCCGATGCCGAGCGCGATGCTGACGCCGATCGAGATGAGCCAGACCAGAAGCGAGCGTCCGAGGCGCTTGCGCAGCAGCCGGTGAGCGCGCACGATCGACGGCCGGGCCGCGAGCTGCTCGAGCACAAGCGCACGCGCCCCGAACCGGTCGAGGAAGGAGACGTAGATCGCGTAGGGGATCGCGACCAGGACCAGCGCGAGTCCGAGCAAGACCAGCGGGAGCACGGCCACATAGTTCTTGCTCACCAGCGCGGCGAACACGCCGATGGCAAGGCCGGCGAAGAGGACGATGAGCGGAAGGCTGAGCGCGAGGATGAGCAGTCGCAGGCGGACGATCGCCCACATCGTCGTCCGGCCCGAGCGCCACGCCCAGCCGAGACCGAACGGTCGCTCCGCGTCATGCTCCGCCGCGGCGCGCACCGTGGCGCCCTCGCAGATGGCGCCGAGGATGAAGAGGGCCACGACCAGGATGAGCCAGGCGACGGCGATCAGCACCACGAGCGCGATATGGTCGGCGATCCACGTCGCGATCTGCTGCTGCACCGCGGCGAAATCGGGTGACGGCGCAGGCCGCCCAGGCGTCGTCGTCCGCGTGGTGCCCTGCGAGTAGTTGAAGCTGAAGCCTCCGCCTTCGCCCGAGAGCAGCCCGATCAGCCAGAGGTATTTGTGGTTCCAGGCGATCCGGAAAGAGCGCGCCACGATATCCCAATACGGCACGGGACTAGAAGTTGGCCAGCACGACGGCGCGCTTGTGCACGCCCGTGCCGAGGAGCGTGTCGCCCTCGCGACACTCGACCTCGAAATAGAGCTTGTTGCCCTTGACCTCGCTGAGGTGGGAGGTGACGACGATGGTGTGCCCGGGCGCGGTCGGCGCCAGGTGGCGGACGTGGATCTCGTAGCCGACCGTGGTGTGGCCTGGCGGCAGTAAGCGTTCGACCGAGCGGTGGCTCGTGATCTCCATCAGCCCCACCATGGCCGGCGTGGAGAACGTGCCCTTGCCCCCGACGTGGCGAGTCAGCAACTCGCCCTCGACCACTCGCTCGAGACGGCCCTCGATGCCGGGACGGATGCCCTCGATGGTGTCCATTCGATAGATTGTCCCCAATGACGCTGCCCTCGGTGCGCAAGGCGATCTTTCCCGCGGCCGGTCTCGGCACGCGCTTTCTGCCCGTGACCAAAGCGCAGCCGAAGGAGATGCTCCCGCTCGTCGACAAGCCGACCATCCAGTACGGCGTCGAGGAGGCCATCGCGAGCGGCATCGAGCAGGTGATCATGGTCACCGGCGGGGGCAAGCGCGCGATCGTCGACCACTTCGACCGCTCGCTCGAGCTGGAGCACTACCTCGAGGAGCGCGGCCGCGGCGACCTCCTGCACATCCTGGGCGAGGTCGATGACCTCAGCAACCGGCTGCTGATCACCTATGTCCAGCAGAAGGAGCCTCGCGGCCTGGGGCACGCGGTCTGGACGGCCCGCCTCCTCGTCGAAGGTGAGCCGTGCGCGGTCTTGCTCGCGGACGACGTGATCCTGAGCGCGGCCCGGCCCGCGCTCAAACAGCTGATCGACGCGCATGGCAAGACGGGGGCGACTGTGCTGGCGGTCAGGCGAGTGCCCCGGAGCGAGGTGAGCCGCTACGGCATCATCGCCACGAGGGGCTCCAAAGGCGGGATCCACGAGGTCACGGACATCGTCGAGAAGCCGCCTGCCGACGACGCGCCTTCGGACCTTGCCGCCCTGGGGCGGTACGTGCTCCTTCCCGGCGTGTTCGACGAGCTCGACCGCGGCGAGCCGGGCGCCGGCAACGAGATCCAGCTGGTGGACGCGATCAAGCGGACGATCGGCCGGCAGCCAGTCGTCGGGGTGGAGTTCGAGGGCGACTACTACGACACCGGCACGGTCCCGGGCTACCTGCGGGCCAACCTGATGCTGGCGATGAAGCGAGAGGGCCTCCGCGAGGACCTCATACCCCTCCTCCGCGAGCTCCTCGAAGCCTCGCCTGAGCCCCGCTAGGGGAACTTCGTTTACGCGCCTATAATCAGTAGTCGCTCAATGAGCCGCATCCCCGCCCGAGTGATTTACCTATGGCTGTTTCAGGACGCAAGAGATTCGACGACGACAAGGTGGTTCGGTATGAGACCGCGGAGAAGGACTTCGAGGTCGAAGTCTCGCGCACGCTCAACAAATGGTGCGTCACCGTCTACCAGCAACCGGACCGCCAGATCCTGGTTCAAGACTTCTTCCCGGAGCGTTGGAAAGCGCTCGCGAGGGCCCAGGACTTCATCCGACTCCTGAACCAGCGCAAGAAGAAGGAAGAGGAAGGGCTCAACTCCAACGACGACGACTATTAGTCGTCGCGTCTGGCGGCCGGACCTGAGCGCTCGACGACGATCTCCAGCCGTCTGTAGAATTTCGCCCTCGTGAACTGGGCGGTGCTGCGGCGAGAGTGGGGTGCGGTCACGTTCGTCCTGACCGTCGTCGCCGGCATGGTCGTCGTGCCGGTGGCTCTCTACTTCGCCAACGTCAGCCCGAGCCCGATCACCACGCCGAACCTCAACACCTCGAGCAGCGCCCGCTCCAGCAGCGTGCACAGTCCGACCCCTTCAGCGTCGCCGTCGCGAAGCGCCTCTCCGTCGCCGAGCGCTTCGCCGACGACATAGCGGGCTACGTCGCCCTGGCGGCCGGATTCACTCCGGCCGCGACACGCTTCGCAGTAATGACCCCCAATCGTCGTCTCGAGTGGTTATTTGGCGTTCAACTTTGCCGGAAGGGGTTAGCGACGCGAATCCGGCGCGAATGTCTCCCATGTCGGATCGCTTCGCGAAGCGCCGTTGAGCGTCGCGACGTAGGGGAAACCTGGCAAGGTTTCCCCTACGAGGAGGCTGTCTCCCACAGCAGGCGGTTTCCGTTCGGCTGGACGATGTCCGCGAGCGGAAGCGTGAACCCGGCGACCCGCTTACTTTCGGCGGTCACGCGCATCTCGATCACGTCGGAGAGCCGCAGGTGGGCGATCGCGGCGCAGTCGTGGAGGAACGTGAAGACCACCGGCCGCACGAGGTTCAGCACGTAGTCGGCGATACGGGCGCCGTCGGAGAGCGTCTGCCCCGAGACGGCGACGCTGCGGTCGCGGTACGCGAGTATGACGACGCCATCGCCGAGCATCACCGGGTCGGTCCAGGCGTACGACGCGGACTTCGACCCGCTCAGGACCTGGAGGATGCCGGCCAGCCGCTCCATCGGCGGCGGAGGGCCCTCGAATAGGAGGGGCACGTCGCGCTGCGGCTCGTTGAACTGCTGGGCGCGGTACTGGGCCGTGAAGCCGAGGTCGGATATGCCGGCGAACGGCGCCGGCACTTTGATCGACATCTCGCCAAGATGTGGGGAAGGACGCATGCTGGAACCGGACTCTTCCATGCCGTATTAACGCATGCGTGACCGCCGTCAGTCTCCTACCAACGTATGACCGAGATCGATAAGCCGCTGGACGGGATCAGGGTCCTGGACCTCACGCGGCTGCTGCCAGGCGCCTTCTGCACCCAGCAGCTGGCCGACATGGGCGCGGACGTCATCAAGGTCGAAGAGCCGGAGACCGGCGACTACATGCGCTGGACGCCGCCGCTGGTCGACGGACGGAGCGCGCTGTTCGACGCGTTGAACCGCAACAAGCGCAGCGTCGCCCTGGACCTCAAGACCGACCGCGGCCGGGATGCGCTCCTCCGCCTCGTGGACACGGCGCAAGTGCTGGTCGAGGGCAACCGCCCCGGCGTCATGGAAAGGCTGCGCCTCGGCTGGGACGTGCTGCACGCCCGGAAACCAAGTCTGGTCGTGTGCTCGCTCACCGGCTACGGCCAGGACGGCCCATACGCGCTCCGGGCCGGCCACGACCTCAACTACATGGCGATCGCAGGAGGCCTCGGGTTGAACGGCGAGCGCGAGGGGCCGCCGGTGCCGCTGTCGGTGCAGGTCGCGGACATCGGCGGCGGTGGCGTGCAGGCGGCGGTGGCAATCCTTGGAGCGCTGGTCGCGGTGCAGCGCGGCGGCGAAGGCCGCCGGCTGGACGTGGCGATGACCGACGCCGCTGTCGGTTGGCTGGCACTGGCGTTCGCGGCGAGGGCCGCCGGCGAGCGTGTCGCGCGCGGCGACCAGCGGCTAGGGGGACGCTACGCGTGCTACCGCGTCTACGAATGCAGAGACGGCCGCTACTACAGCGTTGCGGCGCTGGAACCGAAGTTCTGGCGCAACCTCTGCGGGGCGCTGGACAGGCCCGATCTCGTCGAGCAGCAGTACTCGGAGGATCTCGAGACGCAGAAGACGCTCGAGACGATCTTCAAGACGAAGGCCCGAGACGAGTGGGAGGAGGTCCTGGCCTCCCTGGACGCGTGCTGCGAGCCGGTCCTCGACCTCGACGAGGTCGCCTCGCATCCGCAGGTGGTGGCGCGCCGGCTGTTCGAGCGTGCCCGCGAGGGTCGCGCGCCGGACCTCGGGGAGCACACCGGCGAGCTGCTCAGCGAGGTCGGACTGTAGCCCACACCTCCTCGACCTGGCGGCGTGTCTCGTCGAGAGAGCCGTTGTTGTCGATGACGAAGTCGGCGAGCGGTCGCTTCTCGTCGATCGGCATCTGCGCCGCCAGGACGGCGTCGGCGCGGGCGGCGGAGAGCCCGCGCTCCTCGATCAGTCGCCTGACCTGGATCGCCGGACGCGCGTACACGAGGACTGTGCCGGAGAACAGTCCCTGGAGGCTGTTCTCGAACAGCAGCGGCACGTCCTGGACCACGACCTCCGCGCCGCCCTCTACCGCCTCGGCGGTGCGCTCGGCCATCCACTGGCGCACGAGTGGGTGGACGATCGCGTTGAGCCGCCGCCGCTCCGCCGGGTCGTTGAACACCACCTCGCCGAGCTTCTTCCTGTCGATCTCTCCGTTGCGGACGAACTCCTCGCCGAACTCGCGGACGACGGCTTCAAAGCCGGGTGTGCCGGGCGCGTAGACGGCATGCGTCGCCTCGTCGGCGTCGACGACCGCGGCGCCAAGCTCGCGGAACATCTCGGCCACCGTCGACTTCCCTGACCCGGCGCCGCCCGTCAGCCCAATCAGCTTCAATTGGAAAGGATGGGAGACGAGGAGAAATTCGACGCCGTCGTCGTCGGCGCGGGTCCGGCGGGAACGGCGGCGGCGATCACCATGGCCAAGGCCGGCCTGCAGGTGGCGCTGCTCGAGCGGGGGGCGAAGCCGGGCTCGAAGAACGTCATGGGGGGCATCCTCTACAACCACTACCTCGAGGAGATCGTAGGCGAGGACTGGAAGCAGGCCCCGCTGGAGCGGCCGATCATCGAGGAGCGCCGCTGGCTGATGACGCCCGAGGCCGCGATCGGCATCGACTACAAGAACCTGCGCAACCGCCAGCACCCGCACTCCTACTCGGTGCTGCGCGCGCGGTTCGACGCGTGGTTTGCGGAGCAGGCCGAGAAGGCCGGGGCGATGGTCGTGCCCGAGACGGTGGTCGACCGCCTGATCGTCAAGGACGGACGTGTCGTGGGCGTCGGCACCGGTCGCGGCGACGACCTCTACGCCGAGGTCACGATCGTCTGCGAGGGCATCGGTCTCGGCTCGGGCCTGCTCGAGAGCACGGTCATCGCCGGCCGGCCGCTGCGTCGCAAGCTGCGTGCCGACGAGGTCGCGATGGCGGTCAAGGAGATCATGCAGCTCGACCCGGGGCTGATCGAGGAGCGATTCAACTGCGACCCTGGCGAGGGCTGCACCATCGAGTGCTTCGGCGACTCGACGATGGGTATGTCCGGGTTCATGTTCATCTACACCAACCGCGACACCCTCTCAGTCGGCGGCGGAGCCCTGCTGAGCGAGTTCAACAAGACGCTGCGCACCCCCAACGACCTGATGGAGCACTTCAAGAGCCACCCTGCGATCAAGCCGCTGCTGCGAGGAGCGGAGACGGTCGAGTACCTCGCGCACCTCATCCCCGAAGGCGGCTACCGCGGCATCCCCAAGGTGAGCGGGCCGGGCTACCTGGTGTGCGGCGACGCGGCGATGCTCTCCAACCCCGTGCACCGGGAGGGGTCGAACCTGGCGATGGAGTCAGGACGGCTCGCGGGCGAGACGGTGGTCCACGCCAAGGAGGTGGGTGACTTCTCCGAACGCCGGCTCGCCGAGTACCGGGGCAAGCTCGACCACTCGTGGGTCATGGCCGACATGAAGAAGTACGACAAGGCGGTGCCGCTGCTGGAGCACAACCCGCAGCTGCTGACCAGGTACCCGTCGGTGGCCGACCGCGCGCTCGACGAGTTCTTCCGCGTCGACGGGACGTCGAAGTGGGACAAGCAGGCGAGGATCTTCAAGATGCTGCGCAAGGAGGGTCTGCTCAAGATGGGTTGGGACACGTTCAAGTCCGTGTGGGCGATGAAGTGAAAACCGCGATTCAGCACACCGGGGACGGCGTCGCGTACGAGGACGGGATTACCACGCTGGCTGACGGGCGGGAGATGGCGTGGCGCTGGTGGGGCGAGCCGGAAGGCACACCGCTGCTTCGCATCCAGGGCACACCGGCATCGCGCCTCTACCGCAACCCGGACTCGAGCGTGCAGCAGGCGCTCGGGGTGCGCTACCTGATGATCGACCGGCCCGGATACGGCGGGTCGACGCGCAAGCCCGGCCGCGGGATCGCCGACGTCGCCGACGATCTCGCCGCGGTCGTGAGGGCGCACGGCGTCGAGCGCATCCCGGCGATGGGCACGAGCGGCGGTGGGCCGCACGTCCTTGCCCTGGCCGCACGCCACCCCGACCTGGTCGCCGCGGCCACGGTGGTGGTGGGGGGTACACCGCTGGAGCCGGACGAGGTGAACCAGCTGGTCGGTGTGAACGCCCAGGGCTACGCCGCGGCCGAGAAGGGATGGCAGGAGCTGTTCGACCTGCTCGTGCAGATCCGGGAGCGGCTGCTCGGCGCAGAGGGCATGGCCGGAGTGCTGAAGGACGCGCCGGAGACCGACCGCAAGCTGATGGCCGATCCCGCGTGGCAGCGGATCGAGCGTGAGAACCTGGCCGAGACGTTGAAGCAGGGCGCCGAGGGCTGGACAGACGAGTCGTTCGCGATGCATGGCGATTGGGACTTCGATCCTTCGGTGATCGCGACCTCGGTCGCGTGGTGGCACGGCGACGACGACAAGAACGCGCCGCTGTCGGCTGCCCGGCGCGTGGTCGCGCAGCTGCCGAAGGTCGACTTCCGCATCTGGCACGACGAAGGGCACTTCGCGTCCCTCGTCCACGACCGGGAGATCGTCTCGGAGCTTCTCAGCCGGGCCTGACGGCGATTTCGCTGATAGTCGCGACTAACCAACGGATGCGGGGCTCCAAGACCCGCGATAGTCGCGACTAACGAGGGGTTCGGGACTCCAAGACCCGCGATAGTCGCGACTAACGAGGGGTTCCGGGCTCCAAGACCCGCGATAGTCGCGACTAACGAGGGGTTAGGCGGGACGCTTGCTCAGCCGGTCACGTTGACGTGGACCGTGTGGTAGCCCTTCGATCCGCTGGGGAAGCTCGGCGATTCCGCTGAGTCCTGGAGCGCGCCCGCCCCGTCGGTCGTCCGCACCTTCAGCGTGTAGGCGCCGTGTGAGCCCGGCGTCCACGTCGCGCGCCAGATGACCCACGTCAGCCGCGAGAGCGGCGCGTCGAACTGGGCCACGCTCCAGTGCGAGCCGCCATCCGTCGAGTACTCGACCTTGCTCACGCCTCGGGTGCCCGCGAAGGCGACTCCGGCGACCTCGATCGTCCCGATCGGCACGATGTCGCCGTCCTCCGGCGTGTCGATGCGCGACATGGTCCGAACCACCGCGTCGTGGTCCCAGCCCTGCTGCTCCCAGTAGCCCTTCACCTCGCCGCCCACCAGGTCGATCTCGTCCAGCCACTTGGGGGCCTTCATCCCGTAGCGCCCGGGGATCAGGACGCGGGCGGGAAACCCGTGGCTCCGCGGCAGCGGCCCGTCGTTCAGCTCGTAGACGACGAGGATCTCAGGCGAGCCCTGGACGACGCTCAGGGGAAGGCTCTCGGTGTAACCGTCGCGCGCCTTGAAGCCGACCCAGCTTGCCTGGGCCTGCGGGCCCGCGGACGCGATCAGGTCCCGCAGCGGCACGCCCTTGAACTTGCCGGTGCTGATCTGGTCGCCACCGACCAGGTTGGAGATGCACGCCATGGTCGTGTACTGCTCGGTGGCGGGCAGGCCCCGGAGGTCGTCGAGCGAGAGCGAAAGCGAGTTCTCCACCATCCCCGCCACCTTGAGCCGCCATGACCCGCCGTCGACCTGCGGATCGACGAAGTTCTTGGAAACCACATAGAAGTTTTCGACCGGGGTGACCGCCGGCGACACCCCCCTGCGTCCCGAGCCGGGCGGGAGGAAGATCGCCGCGTACCAGTCCGGCGTCAGGCGAAGGGCCAGAGCGCCCACGCTGACCGCCGCGATCGACAGCGGCAGGGTGCTGAGCAGCCGGCGGCGGCCGAGGTCGACGTTGACGTTCGCGGGCTGGTCGCCGTACTGCAGGATCACCGCGTAGATCGCAAAGAGCGCCGCCCAGATCAACGGCGTGGGCAGGCCGTCGTTGAGGCCAAGGAAGCCGGCGCCTCCCAGAGGCAGCAGCACCGCGCACACGACGAGCCACCCGATGGCGGCGAACGCGAACGGAAGGTATGGCGTGGTCCACCGCAGGCTCGCCACCGCGGCCGCGGCGCCGAGGACGCCGAGCCCAAGGACCATGGCGATGATCAACCCGGCCTCCTCGACCACCTTGCCCGCGTGCTGCAGCGTGTCGATGAGGAACCCGAATACGAAGCCCGGCATGAGCGAGAGCAGCGGCTCGTTCAAGAGCGCGGGAAGTGGCCGCAGACCGAGGAAGACCGAGTAGTACATGAGCCCGACCAGGGCCGCCCCGGCGACGCAGCCCCAGCCGAACCCGCTCCACGCCGCCTGCCTTTGCGTCACCGTGAGTGGTTGTACCACCGAAGGCTACCGACTTGATGTAAGGATTCGTCCGCGCTGGTAGCATCCATCAGTCGGCATGGGCGACCCGCTCACCCCAGAAGATCTTTACCGCTTCCGCTGGATCGACCACGTCCGTCTCAGCCCCGACGGCGAGCGCGTCGCCTATCAGGTCGGCTGGGCCGACGCGGCTTCGAGGCAGAACCGGTGTCGCATCGTCGTCCGCCGCTTGCTCGACCCCGAGCACGTCGAGCCCACCGGCGGAGTGCTGCGCGATCACTCGCCCGAATGGTCGCCCGACGGCCGCCGCATAGCGTTCGTCAGCAAGGTCGGCGCGGCCGACCAGCTCTTCGTGCTCGACGTCTCGGGTGGGGGCCCGGCCCAGCAGCTCAGCGCGGTCGCCGACGGCATCGGCATGCCCAAGTGGTCGCCCGACGGCAAGCGCGTCGCGTTCCTCGGAGCGGTTCTTGCGGACGCGGGCGCGGTCGTCGACGATCCGAGGCCGCCCGAGGGCCGCGAGCAGCTGCGCCGCGCGCCGGTCGCGCGCGTCGTCCGTCGCCTCGACTACAAGCACGACGGCCGCGGCTACGTCGACGGGCGCTACCACCATCTGTTCTGCGTCGCCGCCGAGGGCGGCGAGGTCAAGCAGCTCACCGACGGCGCGTGGGATGTGAGCGACTTCGACTGGGCGCCGGACAGCGCGCGCCTCGTCGTCGCCGGCAACGCCGAGCCGGGAGCAGACCTTCAGCGCGAGCTCAACCTCTACCTGGTCGACCTCGGCGCGAACCGCGTACGCCTCGGTGGTGGCTTCTACTTGAGCTCGCCGATCTGGTCGCCGAAGGGCGACCTGATCGCGTTCATCGCGCCCAACGGGCTCGACGTCGGGCTGCTCGAGCGGATGTGGGTCGTGCCGCTGGCCGGCGGCGGCCCTCGCTGCCTGACCGCCGACCTCGACCTGGCGGTCAACGACAGCGTCATCAACGACATGCGCTCAGGCCACGCCACGCGGATCAAGTGGTCCAGCGAAGGCGACCGGATCTACTTCCTCGCAAGCGGTCCCGGGGTGACGAGCCTCCACTCGGTCGGCCTGGACGGCGACGTGCGCGAGGAGGCCGGCGGCAGGCGGCGAATCTTCGACTTCGACATCGCGTCGGGTGTGACCGCGTTCTGCGCCTCCGACCCGCGTGCTCCAGGCGAGCTGTTCATGCTCACGAAGGGCGCCGAGGCGCGCGTGACCGATCTCAACCCGTGGCTGCACGAGCGCTACATCGCCGAGCAGGAGCAGGAGTACTTCACGGCCCCCGACGGGTGGCGGCTCGAGGGTTGGGTGCTCAAGCCGCCGGACTTCGACTCCAACCGCGTCTATCCCACGGTCATGGAGATCCACGGCGGCCCGCATGCGCAGTACGGCTGGTCGTTCTTCCACGAGCTGCAGATCCTCGCGGGCATGGGCTTCGTCGTCTTCTTCATGAACCCGCGCGGATCCGACGGCTACGGCGAGACGTTTCGCCGCGCCGTGGTGCGCGACTGGGCGGGCAAGGACTTCGTCGACCTGATGAGCTCGCTCGACCAGGTGATCGACCGCACCGGCTACATCGACGAGAAGAGGATGGGCGTCGGCGGCGGGTCGTACGGCGGCTACATGACGAACTGGATCATCGGCCAGACCGACCGCTTCGCCGCCGCAGTGTCCATGCGGTCGATCTCCAACCTCGTCAGCGAATACGCGCAGCACGACATCGTGCTCTGGGGGCTGCTCCAGCTCGGGCCGCCACCGTGGCCGGACCTCGACGAGCTCTGGCGGCGCTCGCCCATCCGCTACGTGAAGAACGTGCGCACGCCGCTGCTGCTGACCGCCGGCGAGATGGACCTGCGCTGCGCCATGTCGCAGTCGGAAGAGATGTTCGGCGCCCTGCGCCTGCTGGGCAAGACGGCCGAGCTCGTGCGCTTCCCCGAGGAGTCGCACGACCTGTCGCGCGGCGGCCGGCCTGACCGGCGCGTCGAGCGCTTGAGGCGGATCGCCGGCTGGTACCAGAAGCACCTCGGCACCGCGTCCGCGGAGCGCCCGGCGGTCGAGGAGGCGACGCAGACGCTGGAGGTGCCCGCCGAGGCGGCGCGCGAGTGGGCGAAAACGCTCGCCATCACGACCAGGCCGATCGAGTCGATGCCCGTCGGAGAGGAAGACGTGGCCCGACCCCCGGTGGAAGCCGAAGCGGTCGCGGCGGCGCTGTCCGGGCCCGCGCCCCTCACCCGTAATGAAGAGGAGACGGAGCTTGAGCCGGAGGTGATCCAGCCGGTGGTTTCCGAGTTCGCCACCGCCGCGGCGCCGATCGTCGATCCCGAGGCGCTGCCCGACCTGCCCGCGGACGGCGAGCCGCCGACCGGGGTCGCGCCGGAGCTCGAGGCGGAGCCGGCGCCGGCCGTGGCGGAGTCCCAGCCGGTCGTCGAGGCGGAGCTCGAGCTGCCGGCGGAGCCGGAGCCGCAGCCCGAGCCGGAGCTGGAACCTGTTCTCGAGCCTGTCGCTGCTGAAACGCCGGCCGAACCAGAGCCTGAGCTTGAGCCCGTTGCAGCCGTGACCGAGCCCGAGCCAGGGTCGGCCATCGCCGAGCCGGTGATGTCTGCGTTCGGGACGCCGGAGCCCGAACCGATACCTGAAGTCGAGCCCGCCGAGCCCGAACCCGAACCGGTTGCGGCCGCCGCGCCTGACGTCAAGGCAACCCTGTTGGCCTGGCCCTCGGGCGGGGCATCGGCGGCCCCCGCCTCCCCGGAGAACGGAGCGCCGTCCGAGCCCGGATCGTTCGAGGAGGCCACCTCCGTGATCCCGGCGTGGCAGCAGACCGACCCGAACGCGGACGCCAGGCGGACCGTATCGCTGCAGGCCGTGTCGCCCGAGGAGATCGCCTCCGGCTCAGGGATTGCGGCCCTGCTGACGTTCGAGACCGGCCCGTTCGCCGGCCGCATCGTGGCCCTGCCCAACCAGATGGTCAGCCTCGGCCGCGCCCCCGACAACGACGTCGTCGTCGGCGACCCGGCGACCTCAGGCCATCACGGCCGGATCGAGGTGCGCGCGGGGTCGTTCTGGATCAGCGACCTGGGCAGCACCAACGGCACGCAGGTCAATGGCGAGCCGGTCATCGAGAAGCAGCTGTCCGACGGCGACATGATCGCCATCGGTCAGAACACGCTGCGGTTCACGCTCGAGTCGTAGCCCGGCTCAACTAGGTCGCGGCCAGCGCGGTGCAGTCTGCGGCGGCCTGCCGCAGCCTGAGTGTGAACTCTTCCACGTCCGGTACCACGGACGGATCCGCGCTCAGCCCGAAGTACGCGTCTCTGTTGTAGGACACGATCGCGACCCCGAGGCCCATCGACGGATACAGCGGCGCGAAGGGCCACACCTCGAGCAGCTGCGCGCCGCCGGAGTAGAGCGGGAACTGCGGACCTGGGACGTTGGTGACGTTGATGTTGGCGCCGGCCTGGGGCGTAGACATCACGCGGCCGGCGAGCACGAGCAGCGAGGGCGGCGCCCACTCGGCGAGGCCCGCGAGCTGGTCGGCGGCGACGGCCTGCCGCGTGCGCTTCAGGTCGCCCGTCGTGACATTGATGCGCTTGAGCCGCTCCTCGATCGAGAGGTCGCTCGTCGGCAGCTCGAACACCATGCCGCTGATCTGGTTGCCGGGCCGGCCGTGCGCGGACTCGGCCCGCACGCTCACTGGACAGAACACGCGCACCTTCGCGGGGACGTCCTCACCGCGCTGCCTGAACCAGCGGTGCAGCGCCTCGGCGACGACGGCCAGCACGGCGTCGTTGACCGTGCACCCGTAACGGTCCTTCAGCGCCTTGAAGGCGGAGAGGGGGACCTTCAGGCCCCGCCCGGTCCTCTGGGGGCTGAGCTTGCGGTTGAAGAACAGGTCCGGGCGCGGCCTGACCATCGTCCCGCCGAGCTTGACCATCCCGCTCAAAGGCAGGCGGCGCGTGCCCCAGACCGCCGGCGCCCGCGTGCGCTCGCCGCGAGCTCGCGTGCGCACGTTCCACAGCATCGGCCGTATCAGCTGCCAGTTCGACGGCTCAGGACGCGGCGTCCACGGCGTCGCGGGCGGTTCGGGACGGTAGCCCTCCGGCGTGGTGTCGAGAAGCAGCGTGAGGATGTCGAGGGAGGAGACTCCGTCGACCATCGCGTGGTGCGCACGATTGACCAGGACGACGCGCCCTCCGTGAAGGCCGCTGATCAACGTCATCTCCCAAAGCGGCCGGCGCTTGTCGAGGGGCCTGGCGAGGATGCGGGCGACGAGCCGCCGGAGCTGCGCCCCCTCGCCAGGCGGCGGCAGGACCTCGCGGCGGATGTGCGCGCCGAGGTCGAAGTGGAGATCGTCGACCCACACCGGGTGGGCGAGGTTGAAAGGCACGCGGTGGATGCGCTGGCGGTACCGAGGGACCAGGTGGATCCGCTCCGCGACCGTCTCCTCGATGCCGAGAGCGCCCCGCCCGCCCGGCACGCGCGAGCCGCCTTCGAAGACGTAGACGGTGCCGAGGTCGAGCGGCGCCTCCGGGCGCTCGGCGTAGAGAAACCACGCGTCTCTGGCCGTGAGCGGCTCGTGGTACGGCCCCTGCTCCATCCCCTTGGCATCGTAAGGGTGCCGGTACGCTTGCGGTCGCCATGGCAACAGTGAGCGAGGTGTGGCGGTATCCGGTCAAGTCGATGGCCGGCGAGCGCCTCCAGTCCTGCGCGATCACCGAGGTCGGCCTGGAGGGCGACCGGCGGTGGGCCTTCATCGACCGCTCCCCGCACCGCGACGGGAAGTGGTTCAACATCAAGCAGCACGCGCCGCTGATGACCTATCGGGCACGCCTGGTCGGCGGCGACCTCGAGCTGGTGGCGCCAGACGGTTCGAGCGTCGCCCTGAACGGCGAGCTGCGTCAGCGGTTCGAGGTCGAGGCGCAACGGCCGCTCGAGCTGCGCGAGCTTCCCGGCGCGAACTTCGACGACTCGCACGTGCTGATCGTCAACCTCGCCTCGGTCGCGGCTTTCGCCCTGGAGGCGGGGATGGAGATCGACCCGCGCCGCTTCCGCGCCAACCTCTACGTCGACGGGATCGAGCCGGAGGAGGAGCTGCGCTGGCTCGGCCGCGTGATCCGCGCGGGCGACGCGGAGCTCGAGGTGACCGACCGCTGCGAGCGGTGCAAGGTCATCACCATGGACCCCGACACCACAGAGGCCGTCCCCGAACTCCTTCGCCTGCTGGTCGAGCGTCACGACGAGCGGATGGGGATGTACTGCCGCGTGGTCAGGCCGGGACGCGTGGCCGTCGGGGATTTCGTCGGGTAGCTAGTCTTCTCGGCGAGTAGGAGGTGAAGATGACGGTCAAGGCTTTCTCCGACGAGTGGGCACATCAGTTCAAGGACGAGGTCAACAAGTCGAGCGTCTACAAGGCTGCGGCCAAGGGTTGGAAGTGGACGGTCGGGCTCGTCATCGAGGCCGAGCCGGACAAGAACTTCCCCGAGCCGAAGGGCGTGGTCATGGACCTGTTCGACGGCGAGGCGCGTGACATCAAGGTCGGCACGGCGGCGGACGCGCAGGGGTGCAACTTCGTGATCACCGCCCCCTACTCGCGCTGGAAGCAGGTCGCGACCGGGGAGCTGGACGCCACGAAGGGCATGCTCCAGGGCAAGCTCAAGCTCAAGGGCGACCTGCCGACCATCGTGCGCTACACCAAGGCCTCGCAGGAGATGACCGAGTGCACGACGCGGGTGCCGGTCCAGTGGCCCGACGAATTCTGAGCGCCAAGAACAGTCAGCCGGTCACCTACGCCGACGCCGAGCCCAGCGCCTTCGCGTCCATGCTCGGGGGCCTGATCGAGGCCAACGTCGCTTCGCGCCCGGAGAAGCAGAAGGACTTCAACGCGCTGGCCGCCCGGGTCGGAATCTGGGTCACGGACATCGACGAAGGCGTCACGCTCGACTTCCGGCGCGGTCACCTGGTCGTGCACAACGGCCTGGAGCCAAAGCGCGACATCACGATCCGGACCGACGCGGACACGGTGATGAACCTGAGCAACCTGAAGATCGGGCTGTTCGGGATGCCCGTGTACTACGACGAGGTGGGGCGGGGGGTGGCGTCGAAGATGTTCCAGCGCAAGCTGCGCATCGACGGGCTGCTGGGCAACCTGGCGACGCTGAACACCGTGACGAGGATCTTCTCGGTCCAGTAGCGCCTTGATCTAGTCCGGCCCTCGCGGCAGGCCGAACGTCACCGTGGGCGCGATGCTGACGATCTTGCCCTCGACCTTGATCAGCTTCCATCCACCCTCGTGGACCATGCGGTGATGGCGCTTGCAGAGCAGGACCGTGTTCTCGAGGTTGGTCTCCCCGCCGTCGACCCAGTGCACCAGGTGATGGCCGTCGCACCAGGAGGCCGGACGCTCGCAGCCCGGCCACTGGCAGTGCTTGTCGCGCACCGCCAGGGCCTTGCGCAGGCCACCGTCGACCAGGCGCCGGGAGCGGCCGACGTCGACCGGCA
>VBEK01000184.1 GCA_005889135.1 Chloroflexota bacterium | reverse complement strand
CTGGCTCAACGGCGAGCCCTTCATCCAGCGCCTGGTCCTGGACCAGGGTTACTTCCCAGGCGGCCTGCTGACCGCGGCGAGCGACGAGGACCTGCGCCGCGACATCGACCTCGCGAAGGCGATGGGATTCAACGGCGCGCGGAAGCATCAGAAGGCCGAGGACCCGCGCTGGCTCTACTGGGCCGATGTCCTCGGCTTTCTCGTCTGGTCGGAGATGCCGAGCTTCTACGAGTTCACGCCCGAGGCCGGGCGCCGCCTCGCCGCCGAGTGGACCGAGATCGTGCAGCGCGACCGCGGCCACCCGTCGATCGTCACCTGGGTCGTGGCCAACGAGAGCTTCGGCCTCGACCAGGTCGGCGCGGAGGAGCGTTCGCGTTACACGTCCAACCTGTATCGCCTCACCCACGAGCTCGACGGCACGCGCCCGGTGGTGTCCAACGACGGATGGGAGCACTCGCGCAGCGACCTCTGCACGCTCCACGACTACTCGCCACCGGCGGATATGCAGCGCCGCTACCGCACGCTCGAGAGCGCGCTCGCCGGCGGCGCCAGCGGGCACCCGGCGTACGACGCCGGTCACGCCTACTTTGGCGAGCCCGTCATCGTCAGCGAGTTCGGCGGCCTGCGCGTCGCGGGGTCGGGCGGCTGGGGGTGGCTCGAGGTGGCCGACGGGGCGGAGTTCCTGCAGGCGTACCACGGCCTGGTCGACGCCCTGATGGAACCTGGCCCGGTCGAGGGGTTCTGCTACACCCAGCTGACCGACGTCGAGCAGGAGCAGAACGGCCTGCTCACCGCCGACCGCAGGCCCAAGCTCGAGCCCGAGCTGCTGCGCCCGGTCACCCAGACGCCCAAGCGCACATGAGAGCAGGACCACCGGCCGACCAGGCCGGACAGGTTGGGCAGGACGCCCGGGATCGGAAGGACGGGCGGGCCGAGGAGTCGGCGTTGGACAAGGCGCTGCGGGCACTCCTCGTCGGCGAGGAGAAGGTCAGGATCGACCCGGCCACGGGCCAGGTGGTGGCGCCCGGCGGCGAAAAATCGTCCTTGACAGATCCGCCGGAGCCTCCTACGATCGTATAAACCGTTTTAGTAAAGCGGTTTATCGTGCGGTCTCCATCGAGATCACGGCCTTGCCACGGCCTTCGCTGGGGACCTGGGGGAGCGGATGCCAGGAGCCTTCTGGGGTGTCCCGGGTCACCATCGCTGACGTCGCCAGCGCGGCCGGCGTGTCGAAGACCGCCGTCTCGTTCGCCTTCAACAACCCTGAGCGGCTGGGCCAGGCCACGCTCGAGCGCGTCCTCGGGGTCGCCCATGACCTCGGCTACGCGCCTCACCCCGCCGCGCGCGCCCTCTCCACCCGGCGCAGCGGCACGATCGGGGTCCTCATCCCGCAGCGGCTCTCGACCGTGTTCGCCAACCCCTTCGTCAGCGAGCTCATCCAGGGCCTGGGCGAGCTCTGCGAGGAGCACGACCTGGCGATGTTGCTGGTGCCGCCTCTCGACGGATCGCTCGAGACGGCCATCCGCCACGCGTCCGTCGACGGTTTCATCAGCCTCGGCCTCACCCCCGACGACCGGGCGCTCGAGGTCATCGAGTCGCTGGGCACGCCGGCCGTGCTCATCGATTCCGAAGACTCGAGCGACCACCCGGTGGTGAATGTGGATGACGCAGGCGGCGCCGCCGCCGCCGCCAATCACCTGCTCGCACTCGGGCATCGGCACGTGGCGATCCTCGTCCTGCCGCCGGCGCGCGCGCAGATGGGCTACACGCCCACGGCCAACCGCCGCCTCGCGGGCTACAACGCCGCGATCGAAGCCGCGGGCGCGGCGCCGCCGCTCACGGTGACGGCCGGCATCTCGGTCGCGGCCGGCATGCGGGCGTTCGATTCGCTGCCGAACGGCCGCAACCGGCCCACGGGACTGCTGGCGATGAGCGACATGACCGCGGTCGGGGTGCTGTCCGCCGCCCAGACAGCGGGCTTGCGAGTGCCCATCGACCTGTCGGTGGTCGGCTTCGACGACCTGCCCCTGGCGGCCTGGACCAACCCGCCACTGACCACCGTGCGTCAGCCCATCGTCGACAAGGGCCGGATCGCGGCCCGGATGCTGATCGAGCGCATGAACGGCAGGGCCGTGGACTCGCCGGCGCCTCTCAAAACGACTCTCGTCGTGAGGGCTTCCACATCAGAAGCAGGAAATCCGGATTTGCCAAATGCCGGGAGGTAAATAGAATGTCATTGGGGCCAGCTCGTGCACGCGGAGCGACCGGGGTATTGGTGAAGGGATAGAAGAAAGATGGCATCAGTAACTTATGACCACGTAGTCAAGCGATACACGGCGGACCTAACCGTCGTGAAGGACTTCAACGTCGAGATCAAGGACAAGGAGTTCATGGTCCTGGTCGGACCGTCGGGCTGCGGCAAGTCGACCGCCCTCCGCATGCTCGCCGGCCTGGAGCAGATCTCCGAGGGTCGGATCCTGATCGGCGAGCGGGTAGTCAACAACATCGCCGCCAAGGACCGCGACATCGCCATGGTTTTCCAGTCATACGCGCTGTACCCGCACATGAGCGTCTACGACAACATGGCCTTCCCGCTGCAGATGCAGCACATGAAGAAGCCCGAGATCGACAAGCGCGTGCGCAACGCCTCGCGCATCCTCGGTCTCGACAACTTCCTCAAGCGCAAGCCGCGCGCTCTCTCGGGCGGCCAGCGCCAGCGCGTGGCCCTCGGACGCGCGATCGTGCGCAGCCCCAAGGTCTTCCTCCTCGACGAGCCGCTGTCGAACCTGGACGCCAAGCTTCGCGGCCAGACGCGTGTCGAGCTGCAGAAGCTGCACCGCGACCTGCAGACCACCTTCATCTACGTCACCCACGACCAGGTCGAGGCCATGACCATGGGCGACCGGATCGCGATCATGAACGCCGGCATCCTCCAGCAGGTCGGCACGCCGGGGGAGATCTACGACCACCCGGCCAACCTCTTCGTCGCAGGCTTCATCGGCACTCCCACCATGAACTTCATCCCGGCGTCGGTGACCAACGGTTCGGCCAAGGCCTCGGGGTTCGAGGTCAAGCTGCCCAAACCGATCCAGGCGGGCAAGGGAACTCTGGGCTTCCGGCCCGAGGCTGTGACCGACCGCGTGGCCGATGGCGGCACGAGCTTTGAGATGAAAGTTGACGTCGTCGAGAGGCTTGGGTCCGACCAGTTCCTCTACGGAACCGTAGGCGGAGACCAGGTCACGGCTCGGGTCGATCCGAGGATGACCGTCTCGCCGGGTGATCGGGTGAAGCTAGGGCTGGACACTCGCACGTTGCACTTCTTCGACTCCGAAAGCGAAGCGGCGCTCCTCTAAACACCAGTCACGTTAATCCTGCGCCTTGGGTGTAGAGCGCATCCGCGCAATCCAGGACTTCGATTCCGCGCGCGCGCGGGCGTTCTGGCGCAACCTGCGCACCATCCTCACCGGGCGCGCGGACCGGCTGCGCTCGATCGAGCCGCTCATGCGGGCCGCGGGCCTGGAAGGCCGCTCGTTCGGCGGGGTGCACGAGATCCCGGTCGACGAGATCGTCGGTTCGGTCGCACCCAGCCCGAAGACCAGTGACTTCGACCCGGGGTTCCTGCCCCTCAACCGCCGGATGCGCGAGCGGTGGACGCGCATCTACCAGGCCATGGTCGAGGGCGACGAGCTGCCGCCGATCGACGTCTACAAGGTCGACGGCCGCTACTACGTGATCGACGGCCATCATCGCGTCTCGGTGGCGCGAAGGCTGGGCCGCCCCACCATCAACGCGCGGGTGATCAACGTCAACACGCGCGCGCCCCTCGGCCCGGACACCGATCCCGCCGCGCTGCTGGCCGCCGCGGAGTACGCCCACTTCCTCGAGGCCACGCAGCTGCACCGCACCCGGCCCGAGGCGCGGCTGGAGTGCAGCCGCCTCGGTCGCTACGACGAGATCATGCAGCACATCGCCGGGCATCGCTATTTCCTCAGCGTCGAGCAGCGGCGCGACGTGCCCCTGGCGGAGGCGGCCGCGAGCTGGTACGACCACGTCTACAAGCCGATCGCGGCCGCGATTCGCAAGCACAACGTGCTCCGGCAGCTGCCAGGCTGGACAGAGGCCGACGTCTACGTGGAGGTCACCAGGCGCTGGCTGGCCTTGAGCAAGCGGGGCGAGCCGGCAGGACCGGACCCCGCGATCCATGCGCTCCTCGCCGCGAACGCGCGGTCCTGGTGGCAGCGGCGGAGGACGATACTGCTCCCGGAATGATCGGCATCATCTTCGGGCCCCCGGGAAGCGGCAAGGGCACCCAGGCAGCGCGGCTGGAGAAGGAGATGCGGATCCACCACCTCTCTACCGGAGACATCCTCCGCGGCGAGGTGGCGAAAGGCTCGGGCCTGGGCCAGGAGGTGGGCCGGATCATGGCCGCCGGCGACCTGGTGCCCGACGACCTGATCGTCGACGTCGTCCGGGCCAGGCTGCCCGAGGCGGAGGAGGGCGCCGGCGCCCTGCTCGACGGGTTCCCGCGCACGGAGGCCCAGGCGCGGGCCCTCGACGCGATGCTGCACGACGAGGGCCACAAGGTGGACTTCGTCGTCGCTCTCAACGTGCCGGAGAAGCTGCTCGTCGACCGTTTGCTGCACCGGGCGCAGGTGGAGGGCAGGACGGACGACACCCGCGACGTGATCGCCGAGCGGATGCGCGAATACCACAAGCTGACCGAGGCCGTGCTCGACCATTATCGAAAGCAAGGGATCAAGATCTCCCACGTCGAGGGCACGGGCTCGCCCGACGAGGTGTTCGACCGCGTTCATGCCGCGCTCAGCGGAATAAGCTCTCGGTAGAGACAGGAGATGGCCCGCAAAGCCCGCCCGGGTGATCTAGGCCGGTCCATGGCGACAGCCGTCAACGGCGACGGTCAGGCGCCCGTGATCGAGATCGGGCCACAGGTCGCCGAGCCGCGCGTAGCCAGCCCGTTCCCGCCCATCGCCGAGTACGCGTTCCTGTCCGACTGCGAGGTCAACTGCCTGATCGCGCCGACCGGACGGGTCGAGTGGATGTGCGTTCCGCGCCCCGACAGCCCCAGCGTTTTCGCCTCCATCCTCGACCGCGCGGCCGGGAGCTTCGCCTTCGGTCCGACCGGCGTCCAGGTCCCGGCCGGCAGGCGCTACCTGCCCGGGACCCTCGTCCTGGAGACCACGTGGCGGACGCGCACGGGCTGGTTGATCGTGCGCGACGCCATGTGCATCGGGCCCTGGTACCACAGCCAGCGCCGCTCGGGCACCTACCGCCGGCCGCCGTCCGACTACGAGGCGCAGCACATCCTGCTCCGCACGGCGCGGTGCGTGGTCGGCCAGGTCGAGCTGACCCTGGACTGCCAGCCCGTCTTCGACTACGGGCAGGCCGACGCCAAGTGGGAGTACGACGGCTCCGGCTACAACGAGGCCATCGCGAGCGGGGGCGAGAACGAGGTCCCCATCCGCCTCGTCACGGACATGCGGATGGGCTTCGAGGGTCCGGGCGCGCACGCGACCAAGACGCTGCGCACGGGCGACAGGGCGTACGTGGCGATGGTCTGGGCGCGCTCGCGGCACTCGACCGGCAAGGAGTACTGGGCCGAGCACCCGGCGCCGGCCACCGTCGAGGAGGCGTTCGACCGGGTCGAGAAGACCGCCGACTTCTGGCGGGAATGGATCAACCGCGGCGAGTTCCCCGAGCATCCGTGGCAAAGCTACCTGCAGCGCAGCGCGCTGACGTTGAAGGGTCTGACCTACAGCCCGACGGGGGCGCTCCTGGCCGCGGCGACGACGGCGCTCCCGGAGTCGATCGGCGGCGAGCGCAACTGGGACTACCGCTACACGTGGATCCGCGACGGCACTTTCATGCTGTGGGGCCTGTACACGCTCGGGTTCGCGCGCGAGGCCAACGACTTCTTCTATTTCGTCGCCGACGTCGCCGCGGGCAAGAAGGATTTGCAGATCATGTACGGCATCGGTGGCGAGCACCAGCTCGTCGAGAAGACGCTCGACCACCTGAGCGGGTATGAAGGCTCGCGGCCCGTCAGGGTCGGCA
>VBEK01000048.1 GCA_005889135.1 Chloroflexota bacterium | reverse complement strand
CTCACGATCCGGAATGACCAGGCGAGTCGACCGGCTGGTCGATGAGGGGCTCGTCCGCCGGACAGGCAGTGACGCCGACGGACGCGGAGTCGTGGTGGGGCTGACCAAGGCCGGTGTGGCCCGCCTCAGCGCGACGGCGCCGGCTCACATCCGTCGCGTCGCAGAGCTTTTCGTGGCCCCGCTGGACGACGAGGAGCTGGCGGTGATGGAGCGTGCCCTCAAGAAGGTGACGCTGCACTGCACGTTTGGCTAGACCGCTCCATGTGAGCGTGCCTTGGATCCACCTGGCCGGCGATTCCGCCTCGGTGGATACGAAGATGCGGGATCGACCCGGGTCAGCCGCCTCCCTGGGGACGCCGAAGCGGAATCAGCCACATCGCTTGTCGCGCTCTAGCTCGTCGGCCTAACTCTTCGCGGGCTGCCTCATGGCCTCATGAATGACGTGGCCGTCGTGCCATTCGGGTTCGGCCTGCATGTGCTCGAGCATCCGCCGGTATTCCTTGTCCATCTGCGGGCTATCGGCGCTCTTTCGGTAGGCCTCTTCACTCTCGAAGACGACGCTCAGCCAGAGCTCATTGGGGTCGTGGGTGCTCCGGAAAACTGTGTGATACACCCAGCCGGCGGGCGGATCGCCCTCGAACGATCCCATCTCGTCCATAAATTGCTTCTCGTGTCCCGGCTTCAGCCGGTACTTCGCGACGGTGCCAAACATCATCCGCGTCCTACCTCCGTCTCGATCGTAGCGCGACATACTTCGCCTGTGCTCGCGCGCCCCGAACGGCGCTCAGGTCAACCCCGGTCAGGTCCTCGTGATCCTGGTGCCTCGCGGATCGACGACATACCACCCACCGCCGTACTCGAAGACGGCCTGACACTTTATCTCGCCCGGTGCGCGGTCGCCGACGTAGTAGTACAGCGGGTGCCGGTTGTAGGTCACCTGCCGCGAGCCGTCCCTTCGCACGGTGGTCGCGAAAAGCGATTGATCCAACTCATCGGCGACCGATGTTGAAGTGGCCGCCAGCATCGGGGGCCATGACGACGCACACGCGTCGTAACACCTCGCAACCGGCTCGCGCTCGATGTCGAACAGGTACAGAGCGCGTCCACTGCCGTCAACGATGATGTCTCCGTAGCGCGAGCCGGCGACCTTCAGAACCGGCTGTGTCGAGGGCGTGGGAGAGAACTGCGCCGCGGCCGGCGCGGTGGATGGCGAGTGCGACGCGACCGCTACGGGCTGTGGCGCGCCGCACGCGAACAGTAGGAAGCTCAGCGCCAAAGCGAACAGACCCCGCCTCGATTTCAACGTGGCACGGAGTCGCTCGTGCCGACTCCCCTCCAGCGTCCGATCGGTTTCGTTGACGTGAGGACGCCGCTAACCCGACGGGACGGCAACTGCATCCGCCGCCGGTTCGGACTCGAGAACTACCGTCCCGGCGGCACCGTCCACGGTGATTCGCTGCCCGGTTGTTATCTGCTCTGTGGCGCCGGCGACCCCGACGACGGCAGGAATGCCGTATTCGCGGGCAACCACCGCGCCGTGCGACATCATGCCGCCCATCTCCATGACGAGGGCACCCGCGGTCAGGAACAGCGGAGTCCAACCGGGATCTGTGGAAGGCGCGACCAGGATCTCGCCGGGCTCGAGCCTCGCCCCGGCCGGCGAGAGGATCACCCGGGCGATGCCCGACACGACGCCTGGCGAGGCGGGTGAACCTCGCAGCCCCTCACCGGCCGACACCAGCGCCGCCTCGGCGTCGGTTCCATCCGAAAGCAGCACGCGCGGGATGTGCCGGCGCGCACGCTCGCGCTCAAACGCATTCCGTCGCGCGGCGACCAGCTCGCGCATGTCCTCGCCGCCTACAGCGCGTCGCGCCTCCGGCAGATAAAGGAAGAACATGTCGTCCTGGCGCGCGAGCAAGCCGCGCGCAACGAGCTCGCTGCCGACCGTCCTCAGCAGCTCTCGAGAGGGCGTGAAGAGAAGGCGGACGATCTGGAACTTCGGTGCCTCTCGCCTCCCGATGAGAGCGCGGACCCGACCGAGCGCAAATCGCAGGAGCGCCCGCCGGGGGCCATGCACCCTCGTCAGCAGCGAAGCGATCATCGCGTCCGCTTCGCGCGCGCCGCGTTCGAACTGCGCGTCAGGCGACAGGGCGTCGTCGCCAAGTCGGGCGTAGTTGGCGAGCGCACCGAGGATGTGCTCGGGATTTTCGGACCAGCGCTCGACTCCGATGTCGATCTCGCCGATCGATCGAAAGCCGTAGCGGGCAAGAAATGACTTCAAGCCATCCTGAAGACGCGGTGGCAAGGTGCCGTCTTGGTATGCAGCGGCGAGGGCGGCGGGCTCGCGCCCGAGGAGTCTGTTAAGCGAATCTGCGTCAGTGCGAACTTCGGTGCAGAGCGCCCACAGCGCGAGGTCCATCTCGGTCGTAGGGTTGTGCGCCGCGCCGCGCGTGATGGTTTGTAGCTCGTCCAGGCGAGCCTTACCGCGAAGCAGACGCACCGAAAGGGCGAACGAGAGCATCGCCGGCAGGATCGTGCCGAACATTCGCTGAAACATGGGCGGTGACGCTGTCAGGATCAGGCGCTCAAACGCGTCGAGGCGCTGTTCCGCGCTCGCATCGACCGGGAGATCGATCCGCGTCAACTCTTCGACCTCGCGGACGTAACGCTCGGGGGTTACGTCCGGCGACCGCATCACTCTCAGCGCCGCGTGCGGGATGCCGGCGCGGATGAGCGCGCCGCCAATCGCGCGCACCGAACGGAAACGTGACCGCCTCGCCAGCGCAAGACGGTGGTCGGCGGAGAGCTCGACGACAACGGTCGAGGTTCGCGCCTCACCCATGGATGTGACGGTTACAAATATTCGACGCCCGACAGGATCACGCACGATCGGTGTCACGTCGAGATAAAGCCTCATTCCGGGGTCTTTGAAAATCCCCGCACCGGACACCGCATCTTTGACCGGGAACCCGAACAGGCCGGACAGGGCGCCGCTCAGGAGCCGGAAGAACTGGATGCCCATTGGCGTGAAGGGCTCGAAGTAACCCTGGAAAACGCTGCCTGAGAAGTAGACGCGAAGGTCCTGCTCGGGATCGGGCGCATCCTTGGGCAACGGATACAGCGTCGTGATGGGGCGCGACTGCACGAGCAGGACGTTGTGCTCACGGTCGAGCGCGAACTCGATGTCCTGCGGTGCATTGAAGTGGCGTTCGACGCGGTCGCCGAGCTCGGCCAGCGCGAGCAGGTCCTGCTCTGACAGGATCGATGACTTGCCCGCTTCCGGGCGCTGCACAACCCGGCGGCTCGTGACGTCGACCGCGTAGTGGTCTGGGTCGACGGCTCCGGAGACGAGCTTTTCGCCGAGACCCGCGACCGCATCGATGGAAGCACGGCGGCGCCGGCCGGTGACGGGATCGGCGGTGAAGAGCACCCCGGCGGCGGACGCGTCCACCATCTCTTGCACCACGACGGCGAGGCTGACGTTTCTGTCGTCCACCGAATTGGCCCGCCGGTAGGCAACCGCTCGCTCGTTCCAGAGTGACGCCCAGCAGCGGCGAATCGCGTCCAGCAGATCCGCGTCGCCCGAGACATCTAGGTACGTGTCCTGCTGGCCGGCGAACGAGGCGCCAGGCAGGTCCTCGGCGGTGGCCGACGACCGCACCGCGACACGTCCAGAGCCGAGACCCGCGTATGCCTTGAGAGCCGCGTCGGCGATCTCGTCCGGCACAGGCGCCGCTCGCAGCCGCTCGGCGGCCTCGGTCGGTCGTGCCGGATCGACACCCGCTGCCTGGGCGCCGAGGGCGTAGGCACGTGTTGTGAGCACAAACCCGTTGGGAACCCGGAAGCCGGCTTGCATCAAGTCGCCGAGGTTGGCGCCCTTGCCGCCCGCCAGCGCGACGGCACCGCGGTCGATCTCGCCGAGGGAGACCGTCAGCGGCGCCGAGCCGTCCACGACGGCCAGACTACTCGAGTCTCCTGTCTATCGGATCAGATCGCTGTCGCCAGGCGGGCTGGCTGGGGCAGCCCGATGAACCGTTCGATCCTTGAGCGGATGCCCGCGGCGTCGAGAGCGTGCGCGCGCTCGTGGTCCGCCGGAGTTCCGTACCTGCGCAGCTCGGTGTCCGTCACCCCAAGTGCCAATACGCGGTGCCGCCGATCGATCAGGACACGGGCGACCTCGCTGGACGACGTGCCCGCCAGGTAAGGCTCGACCAGGACGACTTCGGGCTCCACGACTGTCTCCCGCAACGTCGCGGCGTCGAATGGGCGGATCGTGGTGGCGTAGAGGACGGTGACGTCGAGCCCGTGCGTTGCCTCAAGCACGGCGTCGAGCATGGGCCCGGCGGCGACCACAGCCGCGCGGCTGCCTCGCTGCATCACGAGGAAGCGGCCAGGAACGACTGGGTGTGGGGCCCGATTCTGCTGTGTCGAAAGTCGTATGTAGACGCGGCCATCGGCAGCGGCGGCCGCGCGCAGGTGCGTCTCGGCCTCATCCGGGTGTCCGGGCACGCAGATGGTCCATCCCCGCAGGGAATCCAGCAGGGCCACGTCGCCTGGCGACTGGTGCGTTCGGCCCTCGAACGTTGCGTCGTAGGACCCGCCGATCGAGACGAGCACGGCTCCGACGGCCTGGTGTCCGAGGTCCAGCTTTAGCTGTTCGAACGGTCGCTCGACCAGGAACGGCGCGTAGCTGTGCGCGATGGGGCGCAACCCGGTGAGGGCCATCCCTCCGGCCACGGCGATCATCAGCTCTTCGCGAATACCGACGTTGATGACCCGGTCCGGGTGTCGGGCGGCGGCGGCGCCAAACAGCTTCGCCGAGATCTCGGCGACGACGATGGCAAGCCGCGGGTCGGAGTCGAGCAGGTCCGTGGCGACCCGCGCGAACCGGTCCCGCATCGTTTCCGTCATCGCGCAGGCTCCACGGCGGCGACCACGCATGACGGCCGTCGCCGGGAGGTCGCCGTGAGAGCGGATTGGAGTGCTGCGTGGTCCCTTCCAGAAACCTCACGCACGTCCCAGCCGGCGACTTCGAACAGCCCGCCGAGGCCACGCTCGAGTGGATAGGAGCGCGAGTGATTGTCGATGACCACGGCAGTCAGCGCGCCAAGCCCTCGCGCACCGGCGAAGTGGATGGCCTCATGGTTGCTTGCTTCGTCGAGCTCGGCGTCACCCACCAGGACCACCACCCGCGGCTGGGTCAAGCCGAGAGCTCGCAATCCGAGCACCATGCCGACGCCGAGCCCGAGGCCATGTCCGAGAGATCCGCTCGAGATCTCGACGCCAGGGATGAGCACGTGGTCGGGGTGGTAGCCGAGCCGGCTATCGAAGTCGCCGAAGCGGTCGAGCTCGTCGACCGGGATGAAGCCCTTGGCCGCCAGCACCGCGTAATAGGCCATCGGCCCGTGCCCCTTCGACAGCAGGAACCGATCCCGGGCGGGATCGTCCGCGAACGCTGGAGACACGCGGAGGACGCGGTCGTAAAGGACCCACAGAACGTCGAGGGTGGAATGCGCGCTAGGACTGTGCTTCTCGTCGCCGGTGAGCCGGCCCAAAAGCGCCGGCAGGTCGCCGTAGCCGAGAGTTGCAACGCTCACGGGCGGGGACGCTACAACTTCAAGTTAACTTGAAGTCAAGCATAATCTTCGGGAACGTGCCCGCGAAGACCGACCTCCTCACGATCGGAGAGCTGTCGAAGCGTTGTGGCCTGGCCACGTCTGCGCTTCGGTTCTATGAGAGTGAGGGCCTGATCAAGGCCGAGCGGGACTCCGGCGGCCGTCGGCGTTTCATGCGCAGCACTCTCCGCCGGGTGGCCTTCATTCAGGCCGGACAGCGCGTCGGGCTTTCGCTGGACGAGATTCGTGCGGCCCTGGCCACCCTGCCCGAGAACAGGACGCCCAACCGCGCGGACTGGACGCTGCTCTCTCAGAGCTGGCGCAGCCGGCTCAACGAGCGAATCTACGATCTCGAGCGATTGCGCGATGAACTTACGGGCTGCATTGGCTGCGGCTGCCTGTCCCTCCAGAGGTGCCGGCTATACAACCCGGGCGACGCGGCGGCCGTGTTGGGGCAGGGGGCTCGATATCTCTTCGACGACAAGGCCTCCGAGCGCGTGCGAAGCTCTCTTGCGGCCGAGCGCAACCGCAGCTGACGAGTCTCCACGATAACCGGAACGATCTCAGCGGGCTTGCCGAGCCGATCTCAGCTTCGATTGAGAC
>VBEK01000047.1 GCA_005889135.1 Chloroflexota bacterium | reverse complement strand
GCGCGAGCCGAGGGAGTGGACCACGGGGGGTCTAGGGTATCGGCTTGCGGGTCCGCAGCGCGGCCAGCACCGCCTCGACCGCCCCCTCGTAGCCGAGCCGGCCGGTGTCCAGGACCATGTCGTAGTGCGCGGGGTGGATGCGGTCGTGGCCGTAGACCTGGCGGATGTAGGCATTCCAGTTCTCGTCGGACTGCTTGAGCCGCTTCCGCGCCTCCTCTTCGGAGGAGATCTTCAGGCGCGCCATGATCGCCTTCACTCGCACCGCCTCCGCCGCCCGGAGGAAGACGTGAAGCGAGTCCGGCAGGTCGCGGAGCAGGTAGGCTCCCCCGCGGCCGACGATCACCACGTTGCCCCCGCGGGCCGCCTCCTCGATCACGTGCTGGGTGATCTGGAGCACCGCCTTGCGGGTGTCGAAGGTGGGGGCCGCGTTGGGAGGGGTCCAGGCGGCGCCGGCCTCGGCCGGGATGAGGGGTTCGGTGCTGGCCGACCCGAGGGCGACCAGCAGCCGGGCGAGGAGGGAGCCGGGCTGCTCGTCCTCGGCCTCGACCTCCTCCTTGGGGAGCTGGAGCCGGCGGGCGACCTCGTCGATGATCTGGGAGTCGAGGAAGTCGATCTTCAGGCGGTCGGCCAGCATGCGGCCGACCGTCGCCCCTCCCGCCCCGAACTGCCGCCCGATCGTGATGACCGGCATGCTCTCTCCCAGGCGTAATTGTCGGATAGTCGCGACTAACCCGGGCTTTGGGCCACGAGATGCATGGATAGTCGCGACTATCCGGGGTTTTGGGACACGAGATGCCTGGATAGTCGCGACTAACCGGGGTGAGGCGTGCGCGAAGGTGCGGGTCCTATTCCAGGTAGTCGCGCAGCTTCTTCGAGCGGGACGGGTGGCGCAGCTTGCGCAGCGCCTTGGCCTCGATCTGGCGAAAGGGTTAAGGGCGCTGGTAGTGCCGCGGCACGATGAGCGGTTCGCTTGTTCCGTTGACGATGACCACGTCCACGGTGGGATGCGCCCCGCCGGGATCACTCGGGTTCTGGAGCATTACCGCGAAACCAGGCCCGGCCGGGTTCGTGAAGAAACCGGCGAACCACTCGTTGCCGTCGTACCTCCAGACGATGTTGCCCGAAGGCAGCTCGACGACCGCCAGATGTGTCGGCTGGCCATTCAGCTCTGGCGCGGTCGTAACCAGGGCGTAGGTGTTATCTGCGCTGAACGCGAGGACGCCGAAAGACGGGTCGAGCGTCGCCACAAGGGTGCCGTCCGACGCGCGAACTACCCGCGTCGGCCCGAACCAGTTCGTTCCGCCGGACGACTTGATCGAGTTGAGCGCGATCAGCGAGCCATCGCGGCTTGCCGCCAGCGGTCCCAGCTGCGTTCCGTTGTCGGTGTAGGCCCTGTGCGTCAGCATCTTGCCGTCGGACAGCTGGATCACCCACAGATCGGTGGGATACGAGTTGGCGATGCGCTCCACCACGGCGCGATCGTTGTGGTAGCTGCATGCGAGCAGCTCGAGCGCCGACTGAGATCCCTGCGAATAGGGCGCGACACTCGTGACTGACTTTGCCGGCTGGCCTGGTATCTGGGTGGTCAGGACCCACTCGCCTTTCGACTCGTCGACGGCCATCCCGCACTGGTGACTGTTGTCGTCGGCCCACACAGCTCCCGCAAAACCGCCGTTGCCGGTCATTGGCTTGCCGAGCCGGTCGTAAAACTGTCCGCCGCCACCCTTGCCGCCCGGCCGGTAGATGAAGAAGGATCCATCTGCCGACTGAGACAGACTCAGTCCTGGGTCGCTCTGCGCTGGTAGTTTGAGCGTCGCGCGCGGCGTGCCCGACCAGTCGAAGCCGACGAACCAGCCCGGATGATTAGGATCCTTCAGATAGAAGAGCGGCACGCCGGCCGGCGGAGGTCCGTAGTCGCCGTTGGCCCCGACCGTGGGCGCGGGCGACGCATGAGCCGGCGATTGGTTGCGCAGCGCTCGGCTCGACACGAGGCTTGCGACGACCAGCGCGGTGATGAGCAGGACGGCGGCAACCGCGAGCCACTGCAGTCATCTCCAGGTCCGGGCGGAGCTTCTTGGCCGCCCGGTAAACGCGCGTCTTCGCTCCCGCTGCCGTCAGGCCGAGGACCGCACCGACCTCCTCCAGTGGCAGGTCGAGGTAGAAGTGAAGAAATAGCGCCAGCCTGTCCTCTCGCCCGAGGCGCGCGACCGCGCGCTCGATGTCAGTGGTGTCAATCGCTGTATCGGGCTCGGCACGTCGAAGTTCCGGTACACGGATCACAGACCACCAGCGACTTCGCTGGACGCTGCGGCACTGGTTGGCGACGATGGCCAGGAACCATGCGCGAGCTGAGTCGGCCTTGTTCAGCTGCCGCATTCGGCGCCAGGCTTTGAACGCGGCTTCCTGCACGGCGTCGTGGGCCTCGTCGGGATCGCGGAGGATGGCGAGGGCGGTGCGGTAGCCGGCTTCGAGGTGAGGCCCGACGAGGACGTCGAAATCGGCCGCATGGGCGCCATCCGCTGTCAGCACGGCAGCGTCTTGCACAAGATCCTCGCCCTAAAGACGCGGCTGGAGCGGTTTTGGTTTCAGTTCAGACGTCGTTCAGGGTCCACTTGGATCCAAATGCCCCGAATTACCGCGCTGTGATGGGCCGTTTGTATCCGAAAGGCCTTCTGCCCCTCACCCCTGCCCCTCACCCTGACCCTCTCCCCTGAAGGGGAGAGGGAATTTGCCCCTACTCCAGGTAGTCGCGCAGCTTCTTCGACCGCGACGGGTGGCGCAGCTTCCGCAGGGCCTTCGCCTCGATCTGGCGGATCCGCTCCCGCGTCACCCCGAAGCGCTTACCGACCTCTTCCAAAGTGCGCTGGTGCCCGTCGATCAACCCGAACCGCAGCTGCAGCACCCGCCGCTCGCGCGGCGTCAGCGTGTCGAGGACGTCCTCCACCTCCGAGTGCAGCATCGTCAGCGACGCCGCGTCCGACGGCGACACCGCCTCGCGGTCCTCGACGAAGTCTCCGAGATGCGAGTCCTCCTCCTCGCCGATCGGCGTCTCCAGCGAGACAGGGTCCTGCGAGACCTTCACGATCTCGCGCACCTTCTCGGGCGTGATCCCCATCTCCTCGCCGATCTCGTCGTCCGACGGCTCGCGGCCCAGCTCCTGCAGCAGCCGGCGCGACACGCGCACCAGCTTGTTGATCGTCTCCACCATGTGCACGGGGATGCGGATCGTCCGCGCCTGGTCGGCGATAGCGCGCGTGATGGCCTGCCGGATCCACCAGGTCGCGTAGGTCGAGAACTTGTAGCCCTTGTGGTAGTCGAACTTCTCGACCGCGCGGATCAGGCCCATATTCCCTTCCTGGATCAGGTCGAGGAAGGACATGCCGCGGCCGATGTACTTCTTGGCGATCGACACCACCAACCGCAGGTTGGCCTCGGTCAGACGCTGCTTCGCCTCGTACGCGCGCTCGTACCGCTCGGTCAGCCGGTAGCGGGCGATCCGGTACTGCTCCAGCGCCTCGGCGCGCACCCGCGGCCGCGCGGCCCCGTTCGTCGAGATCCGCTTCCTCTCCGCCGCGGCGGCGTCAGTCAGGCTTGGCAGCCTGCCCAGGTCCGCCAGGCCGATCAGCTCCTGCGCGATGTGCTGCTGCTGGCCCTTGCGCTTCACGGTCCCCAGGCGCTCGATGACCTCCGGCAGCAGCTCGTCCACCGACCGCTGCCTGCCGTCGACCTCCTCGATCACGCTCAGCGCCTTCATCGCGTCGTGCAGAGGCTTGGCCTCGATCGCCTGCGCCAGCTCGACCTCGTCGTTGGCTGTCAGCAGGGAGACGCGCCCGATCTCCTTCAAGTACATGCGCACCGGGTCGTCGAGCGAGACCGAGTCCATCATCTCGATGTCGAGCAGCATCTCGTCGTCGATCTGCTCGACCTCCTCGAAGTCCTTCTCGCCGTCGGTGACCTCGATCCCGATCTCCTTGAACGCCGCGAAGATGCGGAAGATCTGGTCGGGCTCGGCGTCGATCTCCGGGAAGCCCTGGAGGATGTCGTCGGGCGTCAGGTAGCCCTGCTCCTTGCCCTTGATGATCAGCTGCTCGGCGACCGCCATCAGCTCGTCTTCGAACTTCTGCTCCGGCTTGTCGCCACCCTTCGCGTTCTTGCCCTGCTTCACCGGCCCTTTAACGACCGTCGCCGTGGCGTTGTTCACCGGCTTGACCATCGGCTCGGCGGCCGCGACGACCGCCGGCGGCGGGGATTTCACCGCGGCCGGCCTCACCGCGAGCGCTGCCTTGGCGAACGCGACCTTCGCAAGCGTGACCTTTGCCGGCGCCGCCTTGGCGGGCGCGGCCTTGACCACCTTGACCTGCTGCGACTTGGCCGCCACGGCCTTGCCGGCGGCGGGCTTCGTCACTTTGGCCGGCGACTTGGACGCCGCCTTCATCACCCGAGCGATATCAGCCTCTCCTTTCCATGTCTTTGATGGCGCGGGCCAACTCTCTGGCTTCGGCTTCCAACCGCACCACCCGCTCCGAGTCCCGGCCCCGCTCGGCCTCGGATAGCTCGCGGATTATGCCACTGTGCATGCCCTTCATGTGCTCCAGCCGGATTCTCTCGGCAAGTTCAACGGCCACCTCGTCGTCAACATTCGGCGGCGGCGCCGCCCACGCGCGTCTGATCAGGTCCTGCTCCTCGGGGGAATATCCGGCCAAATCGGCTTCGAGCCCCGCGAGTCCCGCGCGCTCGTAGCTATCCAGCATACGGGCGTAAATCGGGCGATCGTCCGGATCCAGCTCCTCGGGAGTGATCCTCGCTCGCACACGATCGAAAGCCCCAGGGCGCACGGCCAGGAGCTGGACCAGGTAGCCGCTCGCGGTCAGCTTATGGCCCGCGGCCCGGTATCCCGCCCTGGCGCCGTTCGGCGCCACGCGCGAGACCGGCTTCGGCTCGGGTTCCTCCAGCAGCATGTGGCGCGAGATCCCGGTGTGCCTCTCCGCCGCCTCCGCGTAGCCGTCGCGTAAAGACGCGGGGAACTGCCGAATCCACTCCCGCAGCCGCCCCGCCACCAGCTCCACCTGGTTGGGCTTGCTCGGGTTCAGGCCCGCCGCGTCCTCCTCCATCCCCGCCTCGAAGCCGGATGGCGCCTTGACGACGAGCTCGTCCCACCGCGCCGCCGCGTCGGGGCCCATGCTGCGCAGGAACTCGTCCGGGTCCTTCGCCCCTGGCACGACCACCACGCGTGTCCGCATCCCGTGGTTCGCGGCCAGGACCGCCGCCTTCCGCGTCGCCTCGCGGCCGGCCCGGTCGGAGTCGAAGACCAGCAGGAGCTCGTCGGTGAACCGCTTGAGCAGCCGCACCTGCTCTTCGGTCAGCGCCGTGCCCGAGCTGGCGATCGCGTTCTGGACCCCGAACTGGTGGGCCGTGATGACGTCGAACTGCCCTTCCATCAAAACCGCGCTGCCCTGGCGCGCGATCGCGTCCCGGGCCAGGTCCAGCCCGAACACCACTCTTCCTTTTATGTAGGCGGCCGTCTCGGGCGAATTGATGTACTTGCGCTGCTCGTCCTGGCGCACGGTGCGCGCCGTGAACGCGAGCGGCTGGCCGCGCTCGTCCCGGATCGGGATGACCAGCCGCTCGGCGAAGAAGTCGGCGCCGTCGCGGCGCATCAGCCCCGCCTCCTGGGCGTCCAGAAGCGATCGCTTCTTGGCCCGCAGGTACTCGGCAAACCCCCGCCCGGCGGGCGCATAGCCGAGCTGGAAGCGCCGGGCCGTCTCCTCGCTCACCCGGCGCGACTCGAGCAGCTTGCGCCCCGGCTCGCCGGCCGGCGACTTCCACAGCACGTACTCGTAGTACTGGGCCGCCAGCTTGAGCATGTCCAGGATCCGCTTGCGCAGGTCGGCGCGATCCTTCTGCTCGGGGCTCATCTTCTTGAGCTCCACTCCCGCGCGCTCGGCCAGCATCTGCAGCGCCCCGCGCTTGTCGGTCTTCTCGATCAGCTCCACGAACGTGAAGACGTCGCCCTTGCGCTCGCAGCCGAAGCAGTACCAGGACTGGCGCTGGGGGTTGACGTGGAAGCTCGGGCTGTCCTCCTGGTGGAACGGGCACAGGCCCCAGTAGTCCTTGTTGCGCTTGGTCAGGCGGACGTGCTCGGACACGACCTTGACCAGGTCGACTTTGGCCTTTACCTCCGCGAAGGCGTCGTCGGACGCTTGGGTGGGCACCTGCCTATTGTGAGGGCGAATGGCGCGCCGATCCATCGTGTGGGTTAAGGAAGAGCACGGCGCGAACGAGTTTGCCGACGTCGACATCTGGCGCGGCCGGCTGACGGCCGTCGGCACCGCCATCGGCTCGTATCCGGTGGGTTACCGGCTCGACTACAAGCTGGAGACCCGCGACCGCTACGTCACCTCGGGCCTGCTGGTCGAGGCTCGGGGTGCGGGGTGGCGGCGCAAGCTCGACCTGAGGCGCCTGCTCTCCGGCCGCTGGTCGGTCCGCACCTCGGCGCGGGGCGACGTCGACCTTCCGCGGCCAGGCGGCGACATGGCGGCGTTCAAGGACGCCCTGGACTGCGACCTCGCCCTCTCGCCCCTGACCAACTCGATGCCCGTGCTCCGCCACAACCTGCTCGAGGGCGGCGGGCCGGTCGAGCTCCTGATGGCGTGGGTGTCGGTGCCGGACCTGCGCGTGCTTCCGAGCGCTCAGCGCTACAGCTTCGTCCGGCGCGAGGGCGACCTCTCGATCATCCGCTACGAGTCGTCATCGCGCAACTTCATCGCCGACCTGAGCTTCGACCAGGACGGGCTGTGCCTCGCCTACCCAGGCATCGGCCGCGCCGTCTGACCCGGGCGCCGGCCGCTCCGGCTCGACACCCATCTCCCCGAGCGCGATCCAGTCGTACAGCCGCCTCAGCGGCTTCGGCGCCCACCAGTTGACGTCGCCGAGCAACCGCATCACGGCCGGCACGACCAGGGAGCGCACGATCGTCGCGTCCAGCGCGACCGCGATCGCCAGGCCGATGCCGATCGCCTTGATGATCACCACCTCGGCCAGGCCGAAGGCCATGAACACCGTGAACATGATCGCGGCCGCGCCGGTGATCAGCCGCCCCGTGCGGTCGAGGCCGCTCGCCACCGCCGCCGTGTTGTCGCCGAGGCGGACGTACTCCTCGTGCATCCGGCTCACGAGCAGGACCTCGTAGTCCATCGAGAGGCCGAACACGATCGAGAACAGGATCACCGGGATGCTCGGGTCGAGCGACTGGGGCGTGAAGCCGAGGAAGTCGGCGAAGTGGCCCTGCTGGAAGATGAAGACCAGGGCGCCGAACGACGCTCCGATGGAGAGGAAGTTCAGGATCACGGCCTTGAGCGGCAGCACCACCGAGCCGGTGAGCAGGAAGAGCAGCAGGTAGGTCACGGCGACGACCACGATCACGGCCAGCGGCGCCTGGTCGTAGATGAACTTGATGACGTCGACGTCGACCCCGGTCTGCCCGCCGACCAGGATCTTGCCGCCGGTGATGCCATCCTCGGCGCGGATCGCCTTCAGGATGTTGCGCGCCTCGTCCGAGCTCGGGCCGGCCGCGCTCTTCGCCTGGATAAGCACGATGTGCTTGCCGACGGTCCCGCTCACGAACTGCTGGGCCTGGGCAGGCAGGTTGCTCGCGTCGCCGGTGTACATCTGCGTGTACTCGTAGAGGCCCAGGTTCGGGTCGAGGTTGTAGATCGAGAAGACCGCGTTCACGCCGGGGATCTGGGCGATCCGGCGGGTGAGCGTGAACTGGTCGGCGATCCGGTCTCGCGTCAGCGGGTTGCCGTCGGGGTAGTCGACGACCACGCTGAACGTGGTCTCGTTCTGGCCGGGGAAGTCGGCGACCAGGCGGTCGTAACCCTGGCGCGCCTCGATGTGCGTCGGCAGCATGTCGACGTCGCCGTTGGCCAGCCGGAGACTGAAGAACGGAGTGGCCGCGATGACCAGGAAGGCGACGGTCGGCAACAGGACGATCACCGGCCGGCGCATGACCCACTTCGCAAGCGCGGCCCAGAAACCGCCGCTCGAGCGAGGCTTGAAGAGCGGTATGCGCAGGCGGTTGACGGCCGGCCCGATGACGGCCAGCATCGCCGGCAGGAAGGTCAGGGCATAGAGGACAGCGATCGCGACCACGATCGCGCCCGCCGCGCCCATCGAGGCCATGAACGTGCCCTGGAAGAACAGCATCGCCGACAGCCCGACCGCGACCGTCAGGCCCGAGAACGTGATCGCCCGCCCGGCGGTGGCCATGGTGGTGGCGATCGCGCCCTCGCGGCTCTGGCCGCGCGCGAGCTCGTCGCGGAAGCGGTTGACGATGAACAGCGAGTAGTCGATCGAGACGCCGAGCCCGATCAGGGTGACGATGTTGATCGCGTACTGCGACACGTCCGTGAAGCGGTTGAGCGCGAACGTGCCCCCGATGCCGCCGACGATGGTCAGGATGCCGACGCCGAGAGGCAGGCCGGCGGCGATGAGGGAGGCGAAGATCAGGATCAGCAGCAGCAGCGTCACCGGCAGCGTCACGGTCTCCGCCCGCTGCAGGTCGGACTCGAGCGTCTTGTTGAAAGCCTGGTTGATGGGCACGAATCCGGTGCCGGTCACCGTCAGCACGTCGGACTTGACCTGCGGCCGGAGGTCGTCGTAGATCGGCCACGCCTTCTGGGCGGCGGCGTTGACCTCGACGATGACGAGCGCCTCGTGACCGTCGGTGGACGTGAGGCTGGCGGCGATCGCGGGCGAGACCGAGTACGGAGTGGTGACGTTGACGACGCGGTAGTCGTTGCGGATGGGGGCCAGCGCGGCCTCCACGGCGTCCTTGTAGGCGCTGTCGCCGACCGACATCGTCTCGCTCTTGAATATGAGGTCGAAGTTGGA
>VBEK01000046.1 GCA_005889135.1 Chloroflexota bacterium | reverse complement strand
TAGGGCGAAGAGCGTCCGCGGCTGCGCACCAGAGGCGATGTCGATGACGCGCAGTTTGTGGTTCGCAAGATAGGCCAGGTGGCGGCCGTCGGGCGAGATCACGCCCGCGGTGTCGCTTGGAATATTCAGAACGAACAGGAGCTTGGCGTCGCTCTCCAGGCGCACCGAATTGCCGACGATGAAGCCGTAGTGGTCGTCGAGGATGGCGGCCGGGGTGGGACTTGTCGTAGCGACCGTCGACGGCCCGCTGCCGCAGGCTGTGGCAACCAGGAGCACCATTAGGAACCGAATGACGCCCCTCGTTCGTATTCTCATGACCCGGTAACGCGCCCGTGGCCGGGGCGTTACGGATTCCTTCTCGGCGTGCCAATGACGCGTCACGCCAGGAATCCAGATCGTTTATGACGCAGCCCATAACCGAAGTCATTCCGCGTCGTTCACAGGTCATGGCGACTCGATGAGGAGAGCACAGATCTTGTGTGCGGTGGCGCTGTTGGCGAGCGCATGCGGGTCGGACGCAACCACGGCAGCGCTAGAAGAAACGCCGTTGGTGGCCATTTCCCCGAGTCCGGCCGACACACCACCGGCGAACCCATCGGCCGCGGTGACTGCCACACTCAACTGCCGCCTCCCGGTCACGACGATTACGACCCCCGGTGAGTCGCCGGCTGGCTGGCTCACCTTTCCCGGCGGTCAGTTCGCGCGCGACCCTGCGAGCGGTCGCTTGCGCTCGTCTGGCCATCTGCCGAGCTACGACAAGGCGATCGGAGCATGGGTGCCGGTGGAGTACGAGTACGTCTCGCCAGACGGAGCGAGCTACGTGCTCTATCGCGACGAGACTACGGAAGTCCCAAACGCCTTCTACCTTGTTGATGCCAGGTCCGGGGCTCGACGGCTGATTCCATCCGCCCAAGCTCCAGATACTAAGTGGCAGTTCGTCCTCGACTATGCGAGCGAGGGCGTCTATCTGGGCGCTCCAGGTGACGGGATGGCGCCCCCTGTGCCCGGCCTGTGGTTGTTGGATCCGAAAACTGGCGGCATCCGCCTGATCGATGGCAGTCACGTTTGGGTCAAGGTTGCCGTGGGCGCCGCGTGGTCCATAGAACCCTTCGCGCCCGGGGCCGCGTCTTACAAGGTCTATCGACTTGACCTTCGCAGTGGTCAAGTGGCTACCTGGTACGAAACCAAGACAGCCATTCGACCGCTCTCGCCGACCCCAGAAGGCGGCCTGTTGATCGTCTACGGCGAGGTCGGTTCCATCCACTTGGCGGTGTTGACGGAGCCTAACGTTTATCTCCCCCTCAATGTGCCGTCAGATTTGAAGCTCGGTAATGCCCGCCTGGCGCGCCCGGGCGTGTGGCTCTCGCTGACCGATGGAATCGCGCTCTATACGAAGACCGAAGGGGTCAGGGTCATGGCGTCAAGCGCCGGCTACGTCCCAGGCGGCTTTGGCTATTACGACGCGGCGGGCGGATGCTGGTAGGCAGCGAAGAGATGACTGACGCAACTGGTGGGATGAGAATCCGACTCATCGCGTCGGTCTTCGGCCTGATTCTGGTCAGCTGCGGAACGTCACCGCAGAAACAAGGTGGTGTGGTAGCCAGCGCGTCGGCTTCGCCGTCCGGGGCCGCCAGGCCTTCATCCACGACTACAGCCTGGGCTGGCTGCGGCGGAGGCGGGTCAAGTCCGGCCTCAGGACCGACGCTCCAGGCGTCTCCAGCCACGACAAGCACGTCAGGAATAATCGCCGGAACCGCCGGCTTTCCGACGCCCAACGGAGTCGCTCCTCAGCTCATTTATGCCGTCAGCACAGCCGGCGCCGCACATGGCGTCTACTCGACCGAGATAGTCGCCGGCCAGTTTTCGTACACGATCAAGGGGGTTGCTCCAGGCGAGTACTACGTGTTCTCGGCGGTGCGTCCTCTGGTCTGCAAGGGTGAGGGAACTGTGCTCGGTGCCGCGTATTCGGAGTTTGCGACTTCAGGAAATCCCTCTGCCTCTCACGCGCCCTTGCCCGTGATCGTCAAGGCGGGCGCAACGACGGATCGAGTCGATCCAGGCGATTGGTACACAACCGATAAGACAGTCCCTGCGCCGCCGATCGAGCTCGTTTCCGATCCGCCGACCAAGCCCCGGGTCAGACCTTCGCCTCCGCTCGCGACTCCGCGGTCGCGACCGCCAGCGCGCATGCGGCTGCACTCATCGTTGACAGCATGGCCAAGTGCCCTATTAATAGAGCGTGCGTGACCATTGGCACGCAACACGATGGAACGGAGGCGGCGTACTTCGACGGGCAGGGCGGGTCGAACGGCGATGTTCTCCCCTGTTTGACCTATGTCGTCCACGATGCAGCCGGTTGGCGCGGCGCGCGTTCGCAGTGCCCTGCCGTCTTTCCGGCCGTCGGGCAGAGCGGGATGGTCTGGCTCGGCGGTGTTACCGCTGGAAGCTGCGGCGCCAATGTCCGGTCATCTCCGGGACCAACGGGCAAAGTGATCAGCTGCCTACAGCACCACACGGGTGTCAGCGTTGACGGCGGTCCCACATACGTACCGATGTCGTCGACGGACGGAGTCTGGTGGCACCTTGCGGGCAAAGGCTGGATGGCCGACGACTTCCTTATCTATCCAGAGACATGCGGCTGCGACTGACCATCTCGACTGACGCGCCGACCTCGGCGCCGCATCAGTGTTGGCATCCATAGACGGCGCGCATGGGAAGTCCAACGATCAGGCACCTAAGGAAACGTCCCGACATGCGGGCCATGACCCCGCGCCCCTCGCTCACGGAGTCGAACCCTGAACCCTGGGATTAGATGTCCTTCATCAACGGAGGCAGTCGACCGAAACCGAACTCAACCTGTCGCGAGCGGTCCCTTCCTCGTCTGACTTTCCGATCCTCAAGCTGTCAGATAAGCTGTCAAATCCCTAACGGCGTGACGCATCGCGTTAGACGTCGAGCGTGAGTTTACGAATTCGAGTTCAGATCCAATCGTTATGGTGCTCGCGCAGGGAGTCGAACCCTGAACCTTGGGATTAAGAGTCCCCTGCTCTGCCAGTTGAGCTACGCGAGCGCCTGTGAACTCGAGACCGCCTGTCGATTCTAAGGAACGCACCGTCTTAACAACCTGAGTTCCCTTCGGGCCGATTGACGCCTAGCGTGCCAGTCGTGCCAGCGCGAGTGCCGCTCGACGTCGACCTCGAGGACAAGCTCCTCTACGGCCTCACGCCGACGCGCCTCGTCTATCTGGTCGTCGCGTTGCTGGCCGCGTTCTCCGCCTGGTCCGGCCGTTGGGCGCCCGCGCCGATCCAAGCCACGGCCGCGATCATCCTCGTGGCGGTCGGTGCCGGCGCAGCGTGGGGTCGCTGGCGTGGGCGGGCCGTCGACGGCTGGGTTGCGGACCTCTCAGCATTCGTTCTCGCCACCTATCGCGTCCGCTGGCGGTGGCCCCGAGTGCGCCGGTGATCAGCGTCGTTCGCCGCCCGGCGCGGCAGTGCTGGGCGCAACCCGAGACGGGCCAGACCATCATCGACACAGCTCCCATCGGCTTTGCGGGCGCGGCGGAGGACGACCGCCAGAAGTGGCTGAACGGCTTCCGGCGGCTGATCGACGGCCTCGACGCACCCATGCAGGTGGTGATCGACGTGCAGCCTGGTCCGGACGAGGAGCTGGACGCGGACATCGATCTCCCTACGGACTACGAAGCCATGCGCGGAGCGGACCTTGCCTTTGCGAATGCCATTCGCCGCTCGGTGACGTCGCACGTCATCACGACATCGTTCGTCATCGCGCCCGCTCACGCGGCGCGCCTGCAGTCCGCGCTGACCGACATGGGCATCACCCTCACGGTCCGACACCCCACGTCGTACGGCGTCTTCGGGCGCGAGCTGGCCGGGCGCTTCCTCCACGCCGGCGGCTTCAGCCGCACCTGGTATGTCGAGCGCCTGCCCGGCACCGAGCTGGACCCGGGCTGGCTCTTCCGTCTACTCCCGCCAGGCCTCGCGATCAGGCTGGCCTGGCACGCCGCGCCGCTGCCCGCGGCCTGGATCGTCGGTTACCTCCAGCGCCAGCTGGTCAATATGCGCGCCAACCGGATGCTCGACGCCGGCCTGGGTGCATCCGACCCCGCCCTGGCCGGGGCGCTGCCCAACGCCGAAGACCTGCAGCGCCGGCTCGCCTCCAGCCAGGACAAGGCCTTCCACGTCGCGACCTACCTCACCCTCACGTCGGCTTCGCGCGCAGACCTCGAGGTCGGGTCGCGCCGCGTCGAGAGCGCGGCGCGAGCCGTGCTGTGCGACGTGCAGCCCTGCCTGTTGCGCATGCTCGACGGCTACCTCGCCACCGAGTCGGGCGCCCCTGACCGCCTGCAGCGCAAGCGCGTGCTGGACTCGAGCACCCTGGTGACCTTTCTTCCGTGGCACGAGGCGGACCTGCAGCAGCCGGGCGGCCTCTTCGTCGGCCGCAACCGCGCCACCGGGGCGCCGGTGCTTGTCGAGCCCTTCGACCAGAAGCGCTACGCCAACGCCAACATCGGGGTCTTCGGCCACTCCGGCGCGGGCAAGACATACCTGCTTTCCACGCTCGCGCTGGGCGCTCTCGGCTCAGGGGTGCAGGTGTTCATCGTCGACCCCGAGCACGAGTACGGCGAGCTGGCGCGACAGCTGGGAGGCGTGGACGTGCAGCTCGCTCTCGGCTCCGGCCACGCCCTCAACGTCCTCGACCTGAAGCCTTCCGCCCAGCGCGACGAGAGCTGGCTCGGCCCGGCGGCGGCGGACGCCGTGGACCTTTGCGCGTGCGTCTGCGGAGGGCTCGACGAGGCCGAGCGCGCGATGGTCGAGGGCGCCGTGCGTCAGACCTACGAGGAGACGCAGCAACCGGTCCTGCGCGACGTCGCCGAGCGGCTGCCTCGCGACTCCCGCGCGGCTCTGATCCTCCACCGTTGGGTCACCGGCAGCCTGGGCCGCATGTTCAGCGCCCCCACCAACGTCGACCTCGAGGCTCCGATCGTGTCCTTCGGCATGCGCGAGCTTCGCGACGAGATGGTGGCCCCGGTCCACTTCCTCCTCGCCGAAGCGCTCTGGGCGCGGATCAAGCGCAAGGACCGCCGGCGCATGCTCGTCATCGACGAGCTTGGGCTGCTGTTCGAGGACGCTACCATCCGCCGGTTCGTCGTCAGCCTCGCGCGGCGCATTCGCAAATACGACGGCTCCCTCGTCTTCGCGACCCAGAACCCGGGCGACCTGCTCAGCTCTGACCAGGGCGCGGTCGTGGCCACCAACCCGGCGATCGTCTTCTTCGGCTCGCAGAGGCCCGGCGAAGCGGCGAAGCTGCAGTCCGCCTTCCACCTAAGCCCACAGCAGCGTGGCTTTCTCGAGACCGCCCATCGCGGCGACTTCCTGCTGGCGGCCGGGGCCGATCGCATCGCCGTCGGAGTGAAGGCTCCGCCGTGGCAGGAGGAGATGATGCGCCGCGCGCGTTCCGCAGCGCGACCCCCGCCCCCCTCGCGTAGGCTTATTTCGCGATGGCGAGGGTCCTTCACTACCGCCTCTATGGCCTGGCCGAGCACCGCCTGGAGCAAGTCCACGAGCAGTTCGACACGCTCGGCGGAGTGCGGGCCTGGCGTTGTGGCCGGCCGTGGGTCGCGAGCTCGCAGTCGCGCGGCCTGTTCGAGATGGAGTACTTCCGCCACCTCCAGAACGACGAGGGCCGGCAGCTCAGCGCCGCCGGGTTCGTCAAGATGGCGGCCGACGAGACGGACGCCCTGATCCTCACCATCTTCATGCGCGACCTCAGCGCGGAGCACGAGATCCGCACGTCGATCCGCGACGAGGACCACCCGCTCGCGAAGCTGCGTCACCTCGACTTCCGGTTCGGCCGGCTGCCCAGCGGTCAGTCGCTCGAGGACGTGCTCGCCAAGCGCCCGGTCATCAAGAAGGTCGAGGGGGAGCGGATCCTCTTCTACCCGCCGACCTTCAGGCTCCACTCGATGAGCCCCCCTAGCCCGGAGTGGGCCTACGCGCTGTGCGGCATCCGCGCCTATGCGCCGACGCTGCTCGAAGCCGAGCAGGAGGCGCTCAAGATGCTGCGGGGATTCGGTCACCTTGCCGGCTGAGACCGCGGTCGCGGCGGAAGGCTCGATTCGGTCGGCCGACGGCACCCGGCTCGCCTATAAGGCCTGGCCGCACGCAGGTGCATCCGCCACCTTCGCGGTCGTCCACGGGCTGGGTGAGCATAGCGGTCGCTACCAGCGATTCGCGGAAGGCATGGCCCGCCACGGAATGGCGACCTACGCCGTCGACCTTCGCGGCCACGGCAAAAGCGATGGCCAGCGGGGGCATGTGGACTCGTGGTCGCAGTGGGTCGAGGACGCCGCCGCTTTCGTGGCCCACGTCGAAGCGGAGGCGCCGAGCGAGGTCGTGCCGCTGGGTCATTCTTTCGGCGGCGTGGTGATGCTGAGCACGGTGATTGCGGGCAAGCTGCCACGCACGAAACGGTTCGTGCTCTCGAGCCCCGCCCTCAAGCTCAAGGCCGAGGTCCCGGCCTGGAAGGTCCGGCTGGCAGGTGTGACGGCAAAGCTCGCGCCGCGGCTCGCGCTCGACAACGAGGTCGACCCGGCGACCGTCTCCCGTCTCCCCGAGGTCGTCGAGGCCTATCGCACCGACACGCTGGTGCACTCGAAGATCTCAAGCCGCATGTACGCGGAGTGGGGGCGCGCAGCGGCCGAGAACCTGGCGCACGCGGGGGAGATTCGGATACCGTTTCTCATCCTTGCCGGCGCCGCCGATCCCCTCGTCGACCCCGCGGGGAGCGAAGACCTCCACCGGCGCTCGGCGGAAGTGAGCGAGCTCCGCCTGCTTGAGGGCCGCTACCACGAACCCTTCAACGACCTGGGGAGCGATGAGGTCTACGCACTCATCGCGGAGTGGCTGCGCAGATGATCTCCCTCCAGGGCGCCCACCTCAACCTCGACCCCGGCTCCTGGCTCGCCTGGATCATCGTCGGCCTGATCGCTGGCGCCATCGCCGCGCGCGTGGTCGCCGGCCGCGGCTTCGGCTGTCTGGCCGACATCGTCGTGGGCGTGGCCGGCGCGATCATCGGCGGGTTTCTCTTGAGCTCTGTGTTCGGGATGTCGGGCAACGTTGGCTTTTTCGGCAGCATCATCGTCGCCTTCATCGGCGCCGCGGCGCTGCTCGCGATCCTGAAGCTGGTGTCGGGAGGCCGGCTCTGAGCTAGCCGGCGGCCGCCCGGACCTCCTCCTCTCTGGGCTGCTGCTCGACCGCGGCTCGCTGCCGTCGCCGTATGAGTAGCGTCGTCAAGGCCGTGAAGAGCAGGAAGGCGATGGGCAGCACGAAGGTCTGCTTCATGGCGTCGATGTAGCCGCTGACGAAGACGTCGTGCGCGATCACCGACAGCTGGTGCGCAACCGAGGGCGGCAAGTTCACCGGCAGCTGAGCGCCCGACTCCCCGGTGCCGATCTCGAAGCCCTTCGAGGAGACGTTGGAGAACGCGGCGATGAACTGGCTGCGGAAGGCGTCGGGCAGCGCGCCCGCGTGGCTGACCGCCTGGTCATGCAGAGTGACTGCGAGACGGTTCTGCAGGAGCGCCCCGATGACGGCGCTGCCGATGGCGGCGCCGAGCTGGCGGATCGTGTTCAACACCGCCGAGGCCGAACCGGCGACGCGCGGCGAGATGTTGCGCATCGCCACGGTGGTCATGGGCGCGAAGGTCATGCCGATGCCCAGGCCGGCGACCACGGCGGGCACGACGAAGTTGATCCACGTCGACTCAGGGCCGGCGACAAAGGCAAGGCTGGCCATCCCGATCGTGAACAAGAAGATCCCCGTCATCAGGATGTACTTGCCGCCGATGCGGTCCGCCATCCGGCCCGCGAAAGGTGCCGTGAACATCGACGTCAGCGACATCGGCGCCAGGGTCAGCCCCGCGACCAGGGCGGAGAAACCACGCGCCGACTGGAGGTAGATCGTGAAGGGCAGGAACATGCTCAGCATGCCGAAGCTGATCGCGGCGGCGATCCAGTTCGCGACCGCGAAATTGCGGTCGGCGAACAGCGAGAGCGGGACCAGCGGCTCGGTCTGGAAGCGCTCCCAGACCACGAACAGGACCAACAGCGCAACACCGAGGCCGATGACCTCGGGGATGGTGATCGCCGAGGACTCGATCTGGCCCCAGTTGTAGCGCTCGCCTTCGATCAGCCCGAAGACGATCGCGAACAGGCCCGCGGTGGCGACCACGATGCCGACTACGTCCCAGCCATGGCGCCGCCCCGGTCGCAGGTCGGGAATCACGAGGAACGTGGCGATCAACGACGCGATGCCGATGGGGACGTTGATGTAGAAGATCCAGCGCCAGTCGACGTAGGTGATGATCGCCCCGCCCACCGTCGGTCCCGCGAGAGTCGCGAGTCCGGCGACGCCTCCCCAGACGCCGAAAGCGGTGCCGCGTCTCTCGGGCGGAAAGATCGAAGTGAGGATGGCGAGCGTCTGGGGCGTCAGGAGCGCGCCGCCAACCCCCTGCAGCACGCGGGCGGCGATGAGCTCGGCGGGGTTCTGAGAAAGTCCGCACAGCGCCGACGCGACGGTGAAGACGAAGAGCCCGATCGCGAAGAGGCTGCGCTGGCCGTACAGATCGCCGAGACGACCGGCGGTGATGAGCAGCACCGCGTAGACCATCACGTAGGCGTTGAGCACCCACAGGATCTGGTCCAGGGTAGTGTTCAGGCCCGTGCTCATCGCCGGGATCGCCACGTTGACGATCGTCGTGTCGAGCATGATCATGAAAAAGCCCGTCGTCAGGACGAGCAGCAC
>VBEK01000045.1 GCA_005889135.1 Chloroflexota bacterium | reverse complement strand
TGTTCTTCCAGCAGTCGAACGTCATCGACAAGCGCATCACCCCGCGCTGGCTCGACTACGAGAAGGCGGACACCGTGCTCGGCGCGTTCGTGGTCGTGATCGGCGCGGCCGCGATCATGATGGCGACGGCGTCGGCGTTCTCGGGAACCGCCGAGTTCGGCCGCTACCGCGACGCGCTGCACATCGCGCAGGGGCTGCACACCAACATCTCACCGGCCGCGGGCGCGATCTTCGCTCTTCTGCTCTTCGACGCCTCGATCGTCGGCGCGTCGGCGGTCACGCTCGCCACGTCATACGCCTTCGGCGACGTGTTCGGGCTGCGCCACTCGCTGCATCGCGGCGTGCGCGAGGCGAAGCTGTTCTACGCCTCCTACACGGGGATGGTCGCGCTGGCCGCGGCCATCGTCCTGATCCCCTACGCGCCGCTGGGCCTGATCACGACCGCGGTGCAGGCGATGGCGGGGATCATGCTCCCGAGCACGACCGTGTTCGCGGTCCTGCTGTGCAACGACCGCCAGGTGCTGGGCCCGTGGGTCAACCGGCCGTGGCTCAACGCGGTCGCGGCCGTGATCGTCGGGGCGATGCTGGTCCTCTCCGCGATCCTCGTGGTGTCCACCGTCGCGCCTTCGGTCGACGTCACGACCCTGCTCGTCGTGCTCGGCTCGGTTGCGGCTGTGGCGTTGCTAGCGGGCGCGGTGTGGACCTGGTTCAGGTCACGCAGGGCCGAGCCTCAGCCTGTGATGTCCCGGGAAGAGCGCGCGAACTGGCGCATGCCCGCCCTCGCCCTCCTCGAGCAGCCGAGGTGGTCGCTCCTTCGGCGCGCCGGCCTGGCGGCGCTGAGCGGCTACGTCGCGATCTCGATCGTGTTCCTCGTCGTCAAGGCCGTCCAGCTTGCGATCCACCGTTGATGCTTGAGGAGCGTTAACAGCCCGCTTACAAAGGCATACCGGCCCGCTGGGTAGAATGCTCTCCCGTGCTCTTCGGCTTCAGACCGGGGCACCGCATAAGAGCTTCACGCCGGCGGCTCAGCCCACTACGCACCAGCTTTCTCGTCTTCCTTGCCATCGTCACGTCTTCGGTGGCGGGCGGACTGGCCTACTTCCTGCCCGCGGCCCAGCTGGCGCTCGACGCAACCGGTCAGGTGATACGCGTGCCGACGCCCTCGCCGACAGACCTGTTCACCTCGCCCGTGCCCCAGTCGCCGTCGCCCAGCCCCACCACGGGCGCGTTCACGGTCCTGCTCCTCGGCTCTGACGACGACTCCAAGTTCGAGAGCGACCACGTGCTGACGCAGTCGATGATCCTGGTCCGCATCGTTCCCTCGACGAAAGAGGTGACGATGTTGTCGATACCTCGCGACCTCTATGTGCACCTGTCGCCAGGCGGGTTCGGAAAGATCGACGGCGCCTATTCGTACGGCGGTCCGGGTGCGGCGATCGCCACCGTGTCCCAGGACTTCGGGGTGCACATCGACGACTACATCTGGGTGGGCCTGCTCGGACTGATCAAGGTCATCGACGCCATCGGCGGCATCGATGTCGTCACGAGCCATCCCGTGATGGACGACTACTACCCGGCCGACGTCTACGGCGGCTGGCCTTACGACTTCGAGCGGGTGGCGGTGCTCGGCGGGCCGCAGCACCTCGACGGCATCCACGCCATGCAGTACGTGCGCTCGCGGCACGGCGATCTGCAGAGCGACTTCGGTCGCTCCCAGCGTCAGCAGCAGGTGCTGATGGCGATCCGGCAGAAGGCTCACCAGCTGTCGCCCGAAGACCTGCCCAAGCTCTCCAGCGCCATCGGCGGCGAGCTCAAGACCAGCATCCCGCTTTCGCGCGTCGCGGCGCTTCTGCCGCTGGCCGCGGGCTTCGACAACCCCGACCAGATCCGCCAGATCGTCCTTCTTCCTCCCTACACGCACGGAGATGGGCCCGACGGCAGCATCCAGCCCGACTGGGCCCGGATCCTGCCGCTGGTGCACAAGTACTTTCCGTGATCGCGCGCGGCGTCCTCGGAGTCGCCCTAGCCGCCGTGATGCTGATCTGCGGGACCATGACCTTTCTCTATCTGGGCACCAGGACCTCGAAGGCCACCGTCCCTCCCGCCAAGCCGACCGCGGCGACGCCGCGGGCGCAGGCTCAAAGCCTGCCGGGGACGCTGTACCTCGCCCAGTCGGGAGCGATCTACAGCCTGTCGGCGGGCCGGTTCCACCAGCTGACGCCTGAGGCGGGATGGACGATGCCTTCGCTGTCGCCGGACGGCAACTCGATCATCGCCGTCAAGCAGGCGAGGATGTCCTCCGACGTCTACGTCCTGAACCGCTTCGGCGGCGTCGTCCGCCAGGTGACCAACAACGCGGCGCCGGCGCGGCTCGCCTACGACCCGGGCTTCAACCACTGGTCGTTCTACCCGCGGCTCAGCGCGGACGGCGCGACCCTGTGGATGGCGTACGACAAGCCGAAGTACGGCTACGACGTCATCCTCTCCATCTGGGCGATGCCATTCGGCGGCACCATCGCCCAGGGCAAGCTGTGGACCAGCGCCGCCGACTACACCGGCGGTGACGTGCAGCCAGTGCCGGTGAGCGGCGGCGTGATCTACACCAAGTACGACTACGGACCGGACCTCCAGCTTGTGGGCCGGCTGTGGTTCACCAACCGCGCCTTCAGCGCGGGCCGGGCGCTGACCTCGCCCGACGAGGACTGCCGCAATCCTTCCGTGTCGCCGGACGGGACGCAGATCGCGATGATCTGCACCTACGAGAAGCAGGTCTCCTACCTGGTGCTCGCGGCCTGGAACGGCTCCACGCTCGGGGCGCGGCGCGCGATCATCACCAACCAGATGGTGGCCCAGCCCACCTGGGCGCCGGACGGGTCGGGCATCGCCTATCTCGCGCCGGGCGTGGCCGCGGGCCCGTTCCAGCTCTGGTGGCTGCCGCGCGCGGCCTACGCGCCGCCGCCCACGCCGGCTCCCACGCCGACGCCGGGCGGGCCGCACAACGGGCCGCTTCCGACCCCGAGCCCGACCGCGCCGGTCGTGGTCAAGCCGGTCCAGGTGACGACGAACAACGGCTTCGACGCGACGTCGCCGCTGGCCTGGCGGGGCTAGCAGCCCGCTCCTTCGGACAGCACCGGCTCGGCGTTGGCCGCGTCGGCCTGCGCGGAGGAGATGTAGCGCTCCGACACCATCTGGGCCAGCACCTGGGCCCTCCGCTGCTGGGCGAGGTCCGGGTTGACGGTCGGGTCGTAGACCGAGGGCGCCTGCGTCACCCCGGCCAGGAGCGCGTACTGGCCCAGGGTCAGGCGCTCAAGCGGGGAGTGGAAGTACGCGCACGCGGCGGCCGCGACGCCGTAGCGCCCGAACCCCGTGGTGATCTCGCTCAGGTAGAGGGCGAGGATCTGCCTCTTGGTCAGGAGGCGCTCGACCTTGAGCGCCAGCACCATGGCCTCGAGCTTGTTGTAGCCGCGGTCCGAGCCGCCCAGGTAGACGGCCTTGACGAGCTGCTGGGTGATCGTCGACCCGCCCTGGCACAGGCAGGCGTTGGTGACGTCGTAGAGGATCGCCCTCCCCAGCCCGAGCGAGTCGATCCCGTGGTGCTGGTAGAAGCGCTCGTCCTCGATCGCGATCACGGCGTCGGCGAGCTGGGAGGGCACCTCGTCCGGGCGCAGGACAGTTGTGCCCCGGGCGCGGGCGATCGCCTCGACCCTGGCCTGGACGTCGTCCCCGCTGGGCGTCCAGGCCCAGAGCGTGGCCGCGGTGGGGGCGGCCAGGGCCGCCATAAGGGCGGCCGCCAGGGCTAGCCTTCGTGCTCCCACGCTCGGTCGAACGAGCCTGCCAATTCAGCCGTTACGAGCAGGGCTCTTAAAACGGCGGGGTTCCGTGTGAGAATTGCCCCGATGCCGATCAAGTGGAAGATCGCCCTGGTGGAGGACGACCGGCGCCTGGCCAGGGCCGTCGCCAGCGGCTTGGGCGAGGAGGGCTACACGGTGCGGGCGGTGGAGTCGGCCGGCCGCGGGCTCGAGCTCGTGCGGGAGTGGAACCCCGACGTCGTCCTGCTCGACCTGATGCTGCCCGACAACGAGGGGGCGGAGCTCTTCGAGGCCTTCCGCTCGGAGACGGACGCCGCGCTGGTCGGCATCAGCGCCCGGTCTTCGGTCAGCGACCGGATCGCGGGCCTGAAGTTCGGCGCCGACGACTACGTCTCCAAGCCGTTCGCCCTGGAGGAGCTGCTGGCGCGGGTCGAGGCGGTCATACGCCGCCACCGCGGCAAGGGCGGCGCCCGCCTGGTCGCCGGCGACGTGGTCGTGGACCTGAGCGACGGACGCGCGACGCGCGCCGGCCGCCAGCTCGGCCTCACGGGCATCGAGTTCCGCATCCTGGCCGCGCTCATGCGCAACAGCGGTCAGCTCGTCACGTACGCGCAGCTGGCGGAGGCGGTCTGGGCGGTCACGACCGGCCCGGAGTCGAACTCCCTCGAGGTCCACGTCTCGCGCATCCGGCAGAAGCTGGAGCAGGACGGAGCCTCGCGGTTGATCCACACGGTCAGGGGTTTGGGGTACAGATTCAGTCCGGAGTAAGGGTGGAGGGCAGATGAAGGCGAGGAGCATGTTGGTGGGCGTTCTGGCGGCGGGGGTGATGCTGGTCGGGGGCGCGGGCTCGGCCTCGGCCAACATCGCGTGGTGTTTCGAGGATCCGCCGGTCCAGGTGCAGACCCCGGCCGGCACGAGCCTCACGGTCAACGTGAGCGTGAGTGTCGCGCAGGGTGAGGCGAGGTTCATGAAGTCGGTGGCCGTCGACGCGGTCACGGCGCCCGCGGCGGGCGGCGGCACGCTGATCACGGTCAACGTCTCCGTGCCCACGACCGTGACCGCCGCGAACGTCACCGCGAGCGTCAAGAAGTTCAAGCTCAGCACCCCCGCGGCGACCGTGCCGGGCGGCGGCGCCGCGACCCTGTACCTGGTGGTGCCCGCGAGCTGAGGACGATGGTCGCCGCTTCCACGACCTTCGCGAGACCGCTGAAGGTCGCGCTCGTCGGCGTGCCTGGGCTCGGCCTCGCGCTCGCCGTGGCCGCGGCCGTCCTGGGCGGATTCACGGTGGTCGACGGCTGGCGGCTGCTGCTGATCCCCGGATGCTTTGCAGCCGTGGCGCTCGCGGAGCGGTTCCCGGTGAAGATCGGACCGCAGCAGAAGATCAACCTCGGCGCCCTGCCCTGCCTCGTGGTCGTCCTGCTCCTGCCGTCCGGGATAGGTCCGATGACCGCCGCCCTCAGCGTCCTGGTCGGCAACCGGTTCGTCCACCGCAGCTGGACGGAGAGCGTGTTCAACGCGGGCAACGTGCTGGCGGCCGGCGCGATCGCGTCGCTGATCGGGGCCATCGGCGCCACCGCCGACGTGACGCGTGACGTGCGCGCGACCCTGGCCGCGTTCGCCTACGTGGCCGCCAACCTCGGCCTGGCGGTGATCCCGCCCTCGCTGCTCACGGGCAAGCCCTACCTTCTATTGCTGCGCAAGGCGGCGGTCGCCACCTGGCCGGCGTCGCTCACGCTCGCCGCCTGCGCGGTGACCATGGCGGTGCTGTTCGTCGAGGCGCCGCTCGCCGCCGCGCTGCCGCTGGTCGTGCTGCCGATGATCTACCGCATGAACCGCGCCATCGAGGCGCAGGCCAGGGCCAACGAGCAGCTGGAGGGAGTGCTCGCGGCGCAGCGCCGGTTCCTGACCGACGTCTCCCACCAGGTCGCCACCCCACTGGCGACGATCATGACCAACCTCTCCATCCTGCGCCGCGCCAACCGCGGGGGCCCGGTCGAGGAGGCGGTCGCGGACAGCGTCGCCTCAGCGGAGCGGATGAAGCGGATGCTCGGACGTCTGCGCTCCCTGGCGCACGCCGACGAGGACGTGCCGCTGCGGCGCGAGCTGGTCGACCTGGCCGAGCTGACCGCCGACGTGGTGCGGGCATACACCGCGCAGGCGTCGACGTCGGGCGTCGACCTCGTCTCGGTGGTCGCTGCCCCAGCACGAGTGAACGCCGACAAAGACCTGCTGCGCGAGGCGGTCGCCAACCTGGTCGACAACGCCGTGCGCGTGAGCCCGCGAGGCGCCGAGGTGAAGCTCAGCGTGGAGCGTGGTCTCGCCGGCCCGGTGATCGCGGTCGCCGACCACGGACCGGGGATCGAGGAGGACCGCCTGCCGCGCCTGTTCGAGCGCTTCCAGCGCAGCGACTCGGGCAGCGGGCTCGGGCCTGCCGCGCCTGTTCGAGCGCTTCCAGCGCAGCGACTCGGGCAGCGGGCTCGGGC
>VBEK01000220.1 GCA_005889135.1 Chloroflexota bacterium | reverse complement strand
GAGGTTGGAGAATTGCTGAGGTGAGCGTCGACGCGCGGGAGATCGTCATGCCCGAGCTGCAGGGGGCCGAGGAGATCACGGTCGGCGCGTGGAGCAAGCAGCGCGGCGAGCACGTCGCCGAGGGAGAGACGTTGATGGAGGTGCACACCGACAAGGTCAACGCAGAGATCCCGTCTCCGGTCGCGGGGGTGGTCGAAGAGCTGCTGCTCGACGTCGGCGACCCGGTGAAGCCGGGGCAACCGATCGCGCGCATCGCCCCCGGGTAGCGAGTGAAGGTCGCGGTCGTCGGCGGCGGCGTCATGGGCGCCGCGACGGCCTGGAGGCTCGCGAAGCGCGGCGCCGACGTCGTCGTCTACGACCGGCACTCTCCCCCGCACGCCCTGGGCTCGTCGCACGGCGAGTCCCGCATCATCCGCACCGCCTACTTCGAAGGCTCGTGGTACGTGCCGCTGCTGCAGGAGGTGTTCGGCCTGTGGCGCGAGCTGGAGGGGATCAGCGGCAAGCGCTTGCTGACGATGACCGGAGCGCTCATGATCGGCGGCGAGTCGTCGGAGAACGTCGCCGGCGCCCTCGCGGCGGCGAAGGAGCATCACCTCGACGCCGAGTTCCTCGACACCGAAGCGTTACGCCGGCGTTATCGCGGCCACGTGGTCCGGGCGGGCGACGTCGCGGTGCTCGACCGGCAGGCCGGCATCCTCAATCCCGACGCGTCGGTCGCCGCGCTGCTCGCCCACGTCCCTCACGTCGAGAGTGAGACTGAGGTGCGATCGATCTCCGACCTGCGCGGCCGTTTCGACCGGGTGGTGGTGGCCGCCGGACCATGGACGCCCGAGCTGATCGACTGGCTGCCGCTGAGCGTCGAGCGCCAGGTCCACGGCTGGTTCTCGTTCGCGCGCGACGCGGAGGCCGGCAGCTGGTTCACGCCCGACCGCTTCCCCGCCTTCGTCCGTTTCTCGGACGAGTCCGGCTTCATGTACGGCATCCCCTCACTCGACGGCAAGACCGTGCTGACCTCGAAGTACATGCGCGGCGTCAGCGGGCACGTCACGCGCACGCTTACGTGCATGTACACGAACACGCCCGACGGCCACTTCGTCATCGACTTCAGCCCCGAGGACCGCAGCGTCGTCGTCATCAGCGCGTGCTCAGGACACGGTTTCAAGTTCGGGCCCGTGATCGGCGATATCGCTGCCGACCTCGTCCTCGACGGCGGGACGAGGCGAGACATCTCGCGCTTCTCAGCCGCGCGCTTCGCGCCTTCCCCGCACGTACCACACCACGACGGCCACCGCGACCAGTAGGGCGATGAGGATCGCGCCCTTCTCCACCGGTCCGCTGATCCGCTCGTAGTTGCGGCCCAGCACGTAGCCGACGATCGCCAGCGCGGCGCACCACGGCAGCGCGCCGACGAAGGTCAGGAGCGAGAACCTCGTGAGGTCGATGCGCGCCAGGCCGGCGGGAAAGGAGATGTAGGTGCGGATCACCGGGAGGACGCGGCCGATGAACACCGCCCAGAGGCCCCACCTCTGAAACCAGCCGTCGGCGATCTCGAGGTGGTGGCGGCGGATGCCGACGTACCGGCCGGGGCCGAGCAGCAGCGGCTCGCCGAAGCGCGCCGCCACCACATAGGCGATGAGCGACCCGACCAGGTTGGCGGCGGCGCCGGCGACGATCACCGCTCCGAGGCCGCCGGGTATGTGCCCGGTGGCCGCAAGCAGCCCGCCCGTGGGCATCACGACCTCGCTAGGAAAGGGGAATCCACAGCTTTCGAAGACCATGAGCACGAAGACCGCCGCGAGCCCGTAGCTCGCGACGAAGTTGCTGAGGGCCGCGGTCAAACGGTCTGGACCTGGGCTGCTTTCACCGCGCGGAAGGGCAGGGTGCGCACCTGCTGGTCGTCGATCATGATCTCGAAGTTGTAGAAGCCGGGCCGATTGATGGGCACGTTGGTGAGGTTGATGACGATGCTCGCCGACAGGTCCCAGCCGTGCGGGTACTCGGCCGGCACCTGGCGCGCCGGGAGGTTGAGGACGATGGGCTGCGGCAGCACCGGCTTGCCGTCCTCGTCAGCGCAGTGGACCTCGACCTTGTGCGGGCGCTCGGTCTCCAGGCGCGTGGTCTGGAGGCGGAGGACGACGACGCCGCCGAAGGGAGTCGGGTACTGGTCGCGGATCAGGGTGTCGAAGCCGGCGCCGAGGATGTAGACGAGGCCGTTGGGTGGGGCCTCGGCGGCGTTGGCTAGGAGCGCCCAGTCGAGCCTCATGTCCGAGCCATCTTGACGAGGTCGCCGCCTTTCACAACGAGGTGGACGTTCTCGGGCTTGGCCAGCAGCTCGAGGTTGGCAAGCGGGTCGCCGGGCACGCCGATGACATCTCCCCACGACCCTGGCTCGAGCCGTCCCACGCCCTTCATGCCGATTGTGTCCGCGGCCAGCGTCGTCGCCGCGCGGATGCAGTCGATGGGCTCCATGCCCAGCTCGTGCATGAGCAGAAACTCTTCGCCGTTGCTTCCGTGCGGGCCA
>VBEK01000044.1 GCA_005889135.1 Chloroflexota bacterium | reverse complement strand
CTTGTTAGTCGCGACTATCCATAGTTCCGAGGCCGCTAATTGCTTGTTAGTCGCGACTATCCGAGTGTCTCGGGCCGCGTGACGTGAGGACGACGCCGGCGGTCCTGATGGTGCCCGAGCTGGCCGACGAGCCCGGCTTTGTCCACGGCTTCTCCACCCTTGCCGTGGGGTCTGTGGGCCTCAAGCACGCCCCCGACCCCGGGCCGGTTCTGGGTGCGCGCAAGGCGTTTCTGCACGCCCTCGACCTCGACGGCGTCGAGCCGACGACCATCGGCTCCGTCCACGGCGCGGAGGTGGCCCGGGTCGACGAGCCCGGCGGCGCCGTCGACGACGTCGACGCTCTGCTCACCGACCGCGCGGGCGTCGCCCTCTTCGCGACTTACGCAGACTGCTACCCCATCGTGCTGTGGGACCCGGAGAAGCGCGTCGCCGGGCTGGTCCACGCGGGCTGGCGGGGGACGCAGGCCGGCGTGTCCGCGGCCGCCGCGCGCTTCATGCGTGACGAGTACGGCTGCCGCCACATCCGCGCGGGGATCGGCCCGGGGATCTGCGGCCGCTGTTACGAGGTGGGCGGCGAGGTGGCGGCGAAGTTCGACGCCCGCTTCATCGGCCCGAGCGCCGGCGGCAGGTGGCTGCTCGACCTGGCGGCAGCCAACGCCGCCCAGCTCGAGGACGGCGGCGTCAAGGCCGTGTACGACATCGGCATGTGCACGAAGGAGAGCTACCTCTTTCCCTCGCACCGCCGCATGCCAGACGGGACGAGGTTCGGCGCGATCGTCGCGCTCCAGTGAGCATCGAGGAAAACCTCAAAGCGGTTCGCGAGCGCATCGCCCAGGCCGGCCGCAACCCCGAGGAGGTCACGATCGTCGCGGTCACCAAGGGGTTCGGGCCAGAGGTCTGTCGGGCGGCCTTCGATGCCGGGCTGAGAATCCTGGGCGAGAACCGAGTCCAGGAGGCGGTGGCGAAGATGGACGCGGTACAGGGCCCGGAGTGGCACCTCGTCGGCCACCTGCAGACGAACAAGGCCAAAGCCGCGGCCGGCCGGTTTGCGCTCATCCAGTCGGTCGACTCGCGCCACCTCGCCGACGCGCTGGCGCGGGTCAACGTCGAGCAGAAGGTCCTGGTCGAGGTCAACGTCGCGCGCGAGCCCCGCAAGACCGGCGTTGACCCGGCCGGGGCGCAAGAGCTGCTCGACGCGGTCGCCGAGATGCTCGACCTCCAGGGCCTGATGGCGATGGGACCGGCCGAAGGCGATCCGCGACCGGCCTTCGACGAGCTGCGTACCATCCGCGACGAGGCTCAGCAGCGACTGGGGAAGCCTCTACCTATCCTTTCCATCGGTATGAGCGGCGACTTCGAGGTGGCGGTCAAAGCTGGAAGCACGATGGTGCGCCTCGGCACGGTTCTCTTCGGGCCGCGGCCGCGATGACGGGACCGATCGACCTGCTGGTCTTCGTTATCCAGGCCTTCCTGATCATCGTCCTGATCCGGGTTGTCTTCTCCTTCGTCAGCCCGTTCCCGACCAACCCGATCTCGCGGTTCGCGTGGCGGGTGACGGAGCCGGTCCTGGCGCCGATCCGCCGTCTGCTCCCGCCGATGTCCGGGCTCGACCTCTCGCCGCTCGTCGTGTGGCTGGTGGCGATCGTGCTCATCCAGTTCCTCGGGAGCCTCCACTAAAATCGATCTCACTCGGCGACGACGGAGACAGGTAGGTCTCGTCTGAGCGGTCGACAGAGAGCGAGGGCCAGGTGAGAGCCTCGCGGCCGATGACGGGGCTGAGATCACTCCCGAGCCGTGACCCAACGAGGGCCCGAGGTGATTGCCTCGGGAATCTGGGTGGTACCGCGGGTCTTGGCGAAGACTCGTCCCAGACGCAAGCCTGGATTTGTGTTTGGGAGTGAGAGTGTTCGAGAAAGTCGACCAGAGAGTGAGCTTCCCGGAGCTCGAGACCCAGCTCATGGCGAAGTGGAAGGAGGAGAACACCTTCCAGCGCTCGCTCGAGCTGCGCCAGGGCCGCCCGCGGTTTGTCTTCTACGAAGGTCCGCCGACCGCCAACGGCAAGCCCGCGACGCACCACATCCTCGCGCGCGCGTTCAAGGACCTCTTCGGCCGCTACAAGACGATGAAAGGCTTCTACGTCGAGCGCAAGGCCGGCTGGGACACGCACGGCCTGCCGGTCGAGATCGAGGTCGAGAAGAAGCTCAACATCTCGGGCAAGTTCGCGATCGAGAACGAGATCGGCGTCGAGCGCTTCAACGAGCTGTGCCGGCAGAGCGTCTACGAGTACGTCGACGAGTGGCGTGCCTTCAGCGAGCGCATGGCTTTCTGGCAGGACTACGACAACGCGTACTGGACGCTGACCTCCGAGTACATCCAGTCGGTCTGGTGGGCGCTGAGCGAGATGTGGAAGCAGAACCTCGTCTACAAGGGCTTCCGGGTGGCCCCGTACTGCTCGCGCTGCGCCACGCCGCTGTCCAGCCACGAGCTGTCGCAGGGATACCGCGACAACGTGCCGGATCCGAGCGTGTACGTTCGCTTCCGGCTCAAGGACCAGCCGGACACCTCGATCCTCGCCTGGACGACGACGCCCTGGACGCTGCCCGGCAACGTCGCGCTGGCGGTGGGCGACGACGTCGACTACATCAAGGTCAAAGAGGGTGACGAGTTCCTGATCCTGGCCGAGGCGCGGCTGGCGGTGCTCAAGGAGCCGCCGAACGTGGTCGAGCGCATGCAGGGCCGCGACCTGGTGGGGCTCGAGTACGAGCCGCTCTACCCCTACTCGGTCCCGGAGCAAGGCAAGGCGCACTACGTGGTCGACGCCGACTTCGTCTCCACCGACGAAGGCACGGGCGTCGTGCACACGTCAGCGCTTTACGGCGTCGACGACCTGCGCCTGTGCCAGGAGAAAGGGATCCCGTTCAAGCACACGGTCGGCCTGGACGGAAAGTTCCTGCCCTACGTCGAGAAGTTCGCCGGCCTGCACGTCAAGGAGGCCGACCCGGTGATCACCGACGACCTGAGGGCTCGCGGCCTCCTCTACAAGGCCGAGACGATCCTCCACACCTACCCCGAGTGCTGGCGCTGCAAGACGCCGCTCATCTACTACGCGCTCGACGCGTGGTACATCCGGACGACGGAGCGCAAGGCCGAGCTGATCGCCAACAACAGCGCGACCAACTGGGTGCCGGCGCACATCAAGACCGGGCGTATGGGCGACTGGCTGGAGAACAACATCGATTGGCAGTTCTCGCGCACCCGGTACTGGGGCACGCCGGTGCCGATCTGGATCTGCGAGCAGTGCGCCGAGCAGCGGATCGTCAGCTCCGCCAAGGAGCTGGGTCTCGGTGAGGACGCGGACCTGCATCGCCCTTACATCGACGCGGTGACCCTGAGGTGCGAGAAGTGCGAGGGTGTGATGCGGCGCGTGCCCGAGGTCCTCGACACCTGGTTCGACTCCGGGTCGATGCCGTTCGCCCAGCGCGGCTATCCCCGCAAGGACATCGAGCTCTTCGAGGAGACGTTCCCCGCCGAATTTATCTCCGAGGCGATCGACCAGACGCGGGGCTGGTTCTACACCCTCCTCGCCATCTCCACGCTGCTCTTCAAGCAGAACTCGTACCGGAACGTGATCTGCCTCGGCCACGTGGTCGACCCCGCGGGCAAGAAGGCGTCCAAGTCGCGCGGCAACGTGCTCGACCCGAACTACCTGTTCGACACGTTCGGCTCGGACGCGGTGCGCTGGTACTTCTACACCTCGACCCAGGTGGGGGAGAACTACCGCACGGGCGACGCCGCCCTGCGCGAGACCGTGCAGCAGTTCTTCATCCCGCTGTGGAACTGCTTCTCGTTCTTCGTCACCTACGCTCGCCTGGACAGGTTCGACCCGACCCGGGAGCAGGTACCGCTTGCCCAGCGACACGTCCTCGACCGGTGGCTGATGTCGCGACTGAACAACCTGGTCGCCAGCGTCAACACCGGCCTCGACTCCTACGACGCGGTCGAGCCGGCGCGCCGGATCCAGCGCTTTGTCGACGACCTGTCGAACTGGTACATCCGGCGCTCGCGCCGTCGCTTCTGGAAGTCGCAGTCGGACGTGGACAAGCTGGCCGCATACCAGACCCTCTACGAAGCGCTGCGCACGGTGGCCGAGCTGATGGCGCCCTTCGCACCGTTCACCGCGGACGCGATCCACCGCAACCTGTCTGACGGCAGGTCCGTGCATCTCGCGGATTTCCCGGAGACCGTCGGCGCCGAAGACGCCGAAGTAGAGGCGCAGATGACCCGGGCACGCCAGGCGGTGGAGGCGGGCCTGGCCGCGCGCGACGCGGCGCGGCTCAAGGTCCGGCAGCCCTTGGCCTCGATCGCGCTGCCCGGCGACGAGCTGCCGGAGGAGATCGTCGCCATCATCCGCGACGAGCTGAACGTCAAGAACGTGACCTTCGGCGCGGCCGAGGTCAGGCTCGACACCGAGATCACCGAACCGCTGAAGCTGGAAGGCCTGGCGCGCGAGATCGTGCGCGTCATCCAGGACCGGCGCAAGCGCCTGGGCTTCAACGTCGAGGACCGCATCGACACCCGTTACGACGCCGACGGCATGCTGGTGCGCGCCATCGAGCGGCACGCGGACTACATCAAGAGCGAGACACTTTCTGTGACCCTGAAGCTTGGCCGCGAGGACGGTTTCGAGGGTGAGCAGGGCATGATCGAAGGAGAGCAGATCTGGATCGGGCTCAAGCGAAGCTGAACGTGCGCTCGGGACGGATCGTCTTCGTCGTGGTCGCGGCCGCCGTCTTCGTGCTCGACCGCGTGACCAAGAGCATCGTCGCCGCGCAGGTGCCGTTCGGGACCGAGGTGCCCATCATCGACCACGTGGTCGGGATCACCCACGTCCACAACTCGGGCGCGGCGTTCGGGATCGCGCCCGCCGGAGCCGGCCTCTTCCTGGTCGCGTCCCTGGTGGTCGCCGTCGGCCTCGCGGTCTACGTCTTCCGCAACCCCGGCAGCGGGCTGATGAACGGCGTGCTCGGCCTGGTCATGGGCGGCACCCTGGGCAACAGCTACGAGCGCCTCGTCAACGGCACGGTCACCGACTTCATCAACTTCCACTTCTGGCCGGTGTTCAACGTCGCGGACTCGGCGGTCTCGATCGGCGTCGTCTTGCTCATCGCGGGCTACTTCATACGCAGACCCACCGCCTGACCCGGCCGAACACGGATAGTCGCGACTATCCAGGGTTTTCGCGTCGCACCAGTACTGATAGTCGCGACTATCAAGGGTTTCCGCCTGGCGGTACTACTGATAGTCGCGACTATCCAGGGTTCCCGCCTGGCACCTGTACGGTTAGTCGCGACTATCCGAGAAAGAGCCCCACGAACTCGGAGCCTGCGGCATGAGTTCGCGGGGACCGCTCAAGACCCTGACCGCCGCCGCGGCGTCGCCGCGGCTGGACCGCTTCCTGGCCGAGCACGGGCCGGGCCTCAGCCGATCCGCCGCCGCGCGGCTCATCCGGGAGTCGGCCGTCCTGCTCAATGGCAAGCCTGGCCGGGCCTCCGACCGCGTGGCGACGGGCGACGTGGTCGAGTACCACCTGCCCGAGCAGCGCGCACCGACGATCGCGGCCGAGGACATCGCGCTCCAAGTGCTCTACGAAGACCGCGATCTCGTCGTCGTCGACAAGCCCTCCGGCATGGTCGTGCACCCTGCCGCTGGACACTACTCGGGCACTCTCGTCCACGCGCTGCTCGGGCTGGGCGGCGCGTGGTCCGCGGCCGGCGGGGAGACGCGTCCCGGCATCGTGCACCGCCTGGACAAGGGGACGTCCGGGCTCATCGTGGCCGCGCGCAACGACGCAGCCCACCGCGCGCTCTCTGCGCAGCTGGCCGACCGGACTATGAGCCGGACGTACCTCGCCGTCGTGCGCGGCCGGGTGAAGGCGGACGCGGGCGAGCTCGAAGGTCCCATCGGCCGGCATCCGAAGGAGCGCAAGCGGATGGCGGTGGTGGCGGGCGGGCGCTTCGCGCGCACGCGCTACCAGGTCGTCGAACGGAGGCGAAGCCATACGCTTTTGCGCTGTGAGCTCGACACCGGCCGCACGCACCAGATCCGCGTCCACCTGGCGACGCTCGGCCACCCGGTGGCCGGCGACGTCGAGTACGGCGGACGCGACGGTGGCGCCGGGCGGCCGATGCTTCACGCCTGGCGGCTGCGGCTGCGCCATCCCCGGACCGGCGAGGAGATGACGTTCGAAGCGCCGCCGCCGGCCGACTTCCACGATTTCTGGGAAGCAGCCCATTGATGAGGCGCGGCCTCCTGGTCGTGATCTCCGGGCCGTCGGGCGTGGGCAAG
>VBEK01000004.1 GCA_005889135.1 Chloroflexota bacterium | reverse complement strand
ACAAGGGCAATCTCTACATCGACCTCAGCGGTTGGGCGCCGAAGTATTTCCCGCCGATGCTCGTGCAGTACGCGCGCACGCTGCTCAAGGACAAGGTGCTGTTCGGTACAGACTGGCCCCTGCTCACGATCGAGCGATGGGAGTCAGAGTTCGCGGAGTTGAATTTTCCGGCCGAGGTCGTCGACAGAATCATGCTGCGGAACGCAGTTCGGGTCCTCGGCCTCGAGCCTTGACTTCGCTCGATGCGGTGCCGCCTTCTGTTCGGGTAGTCGAGGCTCCCTTGAGAGCGCTCCCGCGCGAACACGGCGCCAAGACCGCGGGATAGTCGCGACTAACCAGCATCCTCGCCCCCCAAACCGCGGGATAGTCGCGACTAACCAGTCGAAAACATCGGATAGTCGCGAGGGGGTGGCGGTGGCATGCTGAAGCTGTTCTAAGGAGGTGCTCGCATGGCCAGGGTCAGCGGTTTTCGGCTCGGGATCTATGTCTTCAAGGACGCAGAGATTGTCGATTTCGCGGCTCCGCACGGCGTTTTCTCGGTGGCGAGACGATTTGATCCAGAACTAGAGGCATTTCTGATCGCGGACGCGATGCGTCCGGTGCAGACGCAGGCCGGCTTCACCGTGCTGCCCAACTACTCGTTCGCCGACCAGCCCGCGATGGACGCCTTCCTGGTCCCAGGCGGGTTCGGCACCCGGCAGGAGCTGAACAACCGCCGCCTCCACGAATTCATCCGCTCGCTCCCGCCCACCTGCCTCCTCACCAGCGTGTGCACCGGTTCGTGGGTCTACGGAAAGATGGGACTGCTCGACGGGCTGCCGGCGACCAACCGAAAGGAGCCGGACCGTGTCGAGATGAATCCGCCCGGCATGGTGCCGATCGACCGTCTCAAGCAGATCGCGCCGGCGTGCGTGATCAGCCGCGCGAGGGTGGTTGACGCCGGACGCATCATCACCGCGGGCGGGATCACCTCTGGGATGGAGATGGGCTTCCACCTCCTCCGCCGCGCCGGGTACGACGACAACTTCATCTCGGAGGTGGCGCGGGTCATGGAGTACTCGCGCGCCTTCGAGCTCTATCGCGACGACGTCGAACTCGCCAAACCCGTGGCCGAGGTGCGCTCGTAAGACATTCCTCTGCCCGCCTCATTGCGCTCACGACCCTGCTGTATGGCTGCGGCGCTGGATCCACGTCGGCGCCTGTGACCAATCCCGCCACGTTTCAGTCGGTCTCGAACCTCGGCAACACGCTCAACAGTCCCAACTTCGAGGGCGGGCCATCGATCTCGGCCGACGGCCTCCAGCTGTACTTCATCTCCGACCGCGACATCACCTACGGCGGCGACATCTGGATGGCAAGCCGTACGTCGACCGCACAGCCTTTCGGCAAGCCGGTGAACCTCGGGACAACCGTCAACGCGAGCGCTGACGAAGGCGCCCCGAGCATCTCCGCCGACGGCCTCGAGCTCTTCTTCGACCGCGCGCCGGATGGTCATATTTTCGTGGCCAAACGCTCGACCACGACCGAGCCTTTTGGCCCTCCCGCGCTGGTCGATCTCGGCAACGACGGGTGCTGCGATGGGTTCCCTGACATCTCGAGCGACGGGCTCGAGCTGTACTTCTGCTCGTCGCGCGCAGGCGGCTACGGCGGGGACGACGTGTGGCGCGCAACCAGGCCAAGCCGTGCGTCGCCTTTCGCGGCACCGCAGAATCTCGGACCCACCGTCAACGGCGCGACGGACGACTGCGACCCGGCGATTGCGAAGGACGGTTTGCAGCTCTTCATCGCCTCGGACCGGAAGGGGAGACTTGGCGCGCTCGACCTGTGGGTGCTGAGCCGGCCCAATCGGACGGCTCCGTTTGGGAACGCGACCAACCTCGGCCGCACAGTCAACAGCGGGTTCGTCGACCGAAGGCCCGCCATCTCGGGTGACGGTACGTACCTGCTTTTCATGTCGGACCGCAGCGGCGGGTCCGGCTTCTTCGACCTCTGGCAGGCAACGCGACGGGCTTAGCGGCTAACCCGACATCCGCTCCGCAGCGCACTCCGCGGCTCGTCGATGCAGGAGCTCGCGCTCCCGCACGTTCTCGGTCAGCGAGGCAGCACGCTCGAACTCGGCCCGCGCCTCCTCGGGCCGGCCGAGCTTCCTGAGGAGGTCGCCGCGGACTGCGGGCAGTAGGTGGTACGACTTCAGCCAGGGCTCGTCGACGAGGGCGTCCACGAGGCCGAGGCCGGCAGCCGGTCCGAACGCCATCCCCACCGCAACCGCCCGATTCAGCTCGACCACAGGCGACGGCGCCAGCTGCGCGACCGCGTCATAGAGCGCCACAATCCGCGCCCAATCCGTATCGGCCGGAGTCGTCGCTCGAGCGTGGCACGCAGCGATCCCAGCCTGGAGCGCGTAAGGACCGAGGGCACCCCCATGCCTCTCGGCACGCTCGAGAGCCGCCAGGCCTCGCCGGATGAGCAATCGATCCCAGCGGGCTCGATCCTGATCGAGCAGGAGAACCGGCTCGCCGGACGGTCCGATGCGAGCGCTCAGCCGTGAGGCCTGGATCTCCATGAGCGCGACGAGACCGTGGACTTCAGGTTCAGTCGGGGCGAGCTCCGCCAGGATCCGGCCTAGACGCAGCGCCTCCTCGCACAACTCGGGTCGGACCCACTCCTGGCCCGCGGTGGGCGAATACCCTTCGTTGAAGATCAGGTAGATCACCTCGAGCACCGAGGCGATTCGCGAACTGCGCTGGTCGTGGTCCGGAACCTCGAACCTCACGTGAGCCTCCGTGAGGGTTCGCTTGGCGCGGACGATGCGCTGAGCGATTGTCGAGACAGGGACGAGGAAAGCGCGCGCGATCTCCTCCGTTGTCAGGCCGCCGAGGACGCGAAGAGTCAGCGCGACCCTTGCGTCCTTGGAAAGGATCGGATGGCAGGCCATGAAGATGAGGCCGAGGAGGTCGTCCCCTACCTCGTCGTCAATGGCCGCGTCGAAGTCAATGCCTTCTTGGGCCCGCTCGGCGTCACGTCCGATCTCTTCGTACTTGCGTTCCAGGGTCTTGCGACGCCGGATCAGATCGTGGGCATGGTGCTTCGCAGTCCCCATGAGCCAGGCGCCCGGCCGTTCCGGCACGCCGTCCCCCGGCCATTGCTCGAGCGCGGCCACAAGAGCGTCCTGTGCCAGCTCCTCGGCGGTCCCGATGTCCCCGACGACGCGAGTCAGCCCGGCGATGAGCCGGGCCGACTCGATGCGCCAGATTGCCTCGATCGCGCGGTGCGCATCGGCGGCTGCTGTCACGTCTCCGTTGCGCTGACCTATGGCGACAGCTCCCTCACATGCCCTCGTATGCGAAGACCTCGCGGACCTCGAAAGTCCCGCCGTCGTAGGGTGCCCGCTTCAGCCACTCGAGGGCTTCGTCCATGGAGCGCACCTGCCACAGCCAGTAGCCGGCGATCAGCTCTTTGGTTTCGGTGAAAGGTCCATCGATGACTGTTCGCTTGTTGCCGTCGAACCGAACTCGCTTGCCCTGGGAGCTCGGCTGGAGGCGGCCGGCTTCGAGCACAACGCCCGCCTTGACCAGCTCCTCGTTGAACTTCTGGTACGCCGCCATCGCTTCTGGCGTTGGGGGAGTCGCCGCCTCGCTCTGGTTGCCTTCCTTGGCGATTATCAGCACACGCATCTCTGTCTCCTCTTATTACTACTTCTGCGCCGTTACTGGCTTGGGCTTGTTAAGGCCTCACCAACCCATCGAATGACAGGCGGCCGTTTCGACATGAGCGCAGCGACTGTGCGGCCCAGGGGCACCCTTCAGAACCGGAATAATCGCGCTCGGACTACCTTTACCTGGTCATGGGCGACGCTGGGCCGCGATCCATCCATGAACTCGAGCTGCCGCGGCTCAACGGCACGCCGGAGAGCCTCTCCGTTTACGCGGGCAAGGTCGTGCTCGCCGTCAATGTCGCGTCGCGCTGCGGATACACCCCCCAGTACGCGGGACTGCAGGCGCTGCACGAGCGCTACTCAGACCGCGGTTTCACCGTGCTCGGCTTCCCCTGCAATCAGTTCCTTCACCAGGAGCCGGGGTCGTCAGATCAGATCCAGCAGTTCTGCAGCGTCAACTTTGGCGTCACGTTTCCGATGTTTGCCAAGCTCGACGTGAAGGGACCGAATCGGCACCCGCTGTATGCAGTCCTCAGCGAGCTCGCCGACGACTCGGGCAAGGCGGGCGGCGTGGCCTGGAACTTCGAGAAATTCCTGATCGATCGCGAAGGCCAAACCGTGCGCCGCTTTCGATCAAAGGTCACGCCAGAGGACGCGCGGCTCGTCGGGGCGATAGAGAGTCTCCTCTAGCCTCCTCGGGAGCCAGCCTCGCACGCCCCTGATCGACCGTCAGAGGGCCATGAGACGGTGGGTTCCAGGGTCGTACGTCACTTTCCGGGGTCGAATGGCCCCCAGGTTTAGGGCCGAGAGGCACGAACTCCTCCTGTGTTGCGGAGTTGACACTGCAATCGAGCCGTCCAGAGCTCATCAACAACAACAAGCCCTCGTCATGAGGGACCACAGGAGGAAACCAAGATGAACTCGGCAATGAGGTGGCGAATCATCACCCTTCAGGCGGTGATGGTGGTCGTTCTTGCGGCTGGAGCCGCCTTCGCTTTCGGCCTCGGCACATTCACGACGGGGCAGATCCGCGATGAGCTGACCGCGCAGCAGGTGTACTTCCCAGGCAAGGACCAGATCAAGGCGGGCGGAGCGCTCGACCCCGCGACGTTCTCGCAGGAGATCCGTGACCAGGCTGGTAACCAGGTCACAGACGGCAACCAGGCCCGGATCTACGCCAACGACTTCATGGGCGTGCACCTGAAGGGGATCGCCAACGGGATGACCTACGCGTCAGTCGGCACGAAGATCACGGACCTGAAGGCGCAGGCGGCGAATTTGTCCAAGGACGACCCCGCTTACCGTGACCTGCAGAACCAGATCACAACGCTTACGGCGCAGCGGGAGACGCTCTTCAAGGGCGAGACGCTTCGCTCCAGCCTGCTCAACGCTTACGGCTGGTGGACGATCGGCTCGTACACCACGTACGCCGCGTTCGGTCTGATGCTTGCGGCCCTGGTAGTCCTCGGCGCCCTGGTCTTCGAGGTCGTCGCAGCTCGCCGGCCCGAGACGATCAAGGTCGCGCAGAAGAAGGCACTCCCGACGACGGCGTGACAGCGCTTATGGACGGCATGCTCCGGTGGAGAGAGTTCTCCACCGGAGCTCTGTCTTTTGCTCCAGGTGGCAGGCCTACGAGCCCGGTGTCGTGGTGTGGCGGGCGAGGTACGCGGCCGCCTCGGCTCGGCGAGCGACCTCGAGCTTGGAAAGAATGGTCGAGACGTAGTTCTTCACGGTCTTCTCGGCGAGTTTGAGCTCCTTTCCAATCTGCCCGTTCGTCATGCCACGCGCGACCAGGGTCAGGATCCGTTCCTCCTGCGCCGACAGGCGCGCCAGCTTCTCGTCGCGCATGGTCTTTCCTTTGCGCAGCCGGTCAAGCACCGACCTCGTCACGTCGGGATCGAGCAGGCTTTTACCCGCCCCAACCTCGCGGATCGCGCGCACGAGCTCGCCTCCACGAATCTGCTTCAGCACATAGCCAGAGGCGCCGGCCATGATCGAGGCGAACAGGGCCTCGTCGTCGGCAAACGACGTGAGCATCAGGACCTGCGTCTTTTCAAGCCTGGCGCGGATCTCGCGCGTCGCCTCGATGCCGCTGCCGTCGGCGAGGCGCACGTCCATGACGACGACATCGGGACGAGTGCGCTCAGCTTGGGCGATCGCCTCCGCCACGGTTCCGGCTTCCGCGACGACGGTCATGTCCTCGTTCGCGTCGATCAGCGACTTGACCCCGTCGCGAACGATTTCGTGGTCGTCGACAAGCAGTATGCGCAGGCGACTCACGGTCATCGCCTAGATCGTCGCACCCTTGATCGTCACCGTCGAAAGCCCAGAGCCCCTACCGCCAGAGTCATTCGGCCTGGACCGGAAACGACACTTGCAATGTCGTACCCTTGCCGGCTTCCGACTTCACAGTCAGGGTGCCTCCTAACTTGGCGGCGCGCTCGCGCATGTTCCGGAGTCCGCTGCCCGCCGAATTCTTGCCCGGCTGGAATCCGACGCCATCGTCCTCGACGATGAGGACGGCACGCGAGCCCTGTCGCTCGAGGCGGACGGTTGCCCGGGTGGCATGCGCATGACGCGTCACGTTTGACAACGCCTCGCGCGTCAGCTGCACCAGGTCTGCCGATCGCCCGGAAAGCGTCGCCGCCAGCGCAGCATCCACCTGAACGTCGATTTTCTCGCGCGAGCGCGACTCGACCTCCTCGCCGAGGCTGCGCAACGCCTGGTCCAGCTGGCGGTCGGCGAGGATGCCCGGCCGAAGGCCGAAAATGTAGTTGCGGAGGTCGCGGATCACGCCATCGAGCTGCTCGACCGCGCGCTCGATGCGGGCCGAAGTCTCCGGCTTACCCGCGGTCAGCGCGGTTCCCTGGAGTCCCATCCCGACGGCAAACAACGACTGGATGATTCCGTCGTGGAGCTCCTTCGCGATCCGCTCGCGCTCTTCAAGCAGCCCCAGTCGACGCAACTCGGTTTGGGCGCGGTCGTAGTCGAGCGCGACAGAGGCCGCGTCCGCCAGGCTGTCTACCAGCCGTCTTGTCTCCATTGAGAAGCGATTTCCGCCTTTCAGATTCGCCACCATCAGGGTGCCGGCGACGCCGCCCGGAATCCGCAGGGGGACGAAGAACGCAGGCCCGTGCCGTCCGAGGCTGATGATCGGCCGGAAACCGCGAGGATCCTGACTGACGTCGTCGAAGATCAGGCTCTCCGCACTCTTCATGACCGCGCCTGAGATCGAACCCTCGATGGGGACGCTCTTGCCGACCAGCTCGCCGGCATGAGCGCCCGCCGCGGCCGACACGACGAGCTCACCGGTGCGGCCACTGTCGGTCATCACGGTGGCGACGTCGGCGCCTGCCAGCTCCCGGGCATGCTCGGCGATACGGCTCAACAAGGACGTCTCCCTTCCTCCCGCAAGCACGTGGTTGGTGATCTCGCGGAGGGCGTTCAGCCACCGCTCGCGGGACCGAACTTCTTCGTACAGCGATGCATTGGCGATTGCGACGCCGGCCTGAGTAGCAAGCACCACCAAGGCGTCCTCGTCTTCCTGACTGAACTCGTCTGCGGACCGCTTCTCGGCGAGGTAGATGTTGCCGAAAACGCGGCCCATGGCCTGGACCGGTGCTCCCAGGAACGATCGCATCGGAGGGTGATTGGCCGGGAACCCCACGGACTGCGGGTGATCGGCGATGTTATTGATGCGCACCGGCCGCGGCTCGTGAATCAGCAGCCCGAGCACTCCCCGACCGCTCGGAAGATTCCCGATCGACTCTCGCTGCCTGGCCGAGATCCCGGTCGTCACGAATTCGGCAATCGAGTCAGCGTCGCCGATGACGCCAAGGGCGCCATAGCGGGCGTCGGTAATCTGTGCCGCCAGGTCCACGATTCGCTGGAGCACGACCGGCAGCGAAAGTTCTGAGGCTAGGGTGAGCCCGGCCTGGAGCAGCATGTCCCGGCGATCTTGGACGCGCGCCATCCCGGGCCGAATGTACGCCATGCGCACACCGGGAGACGAGACCGGAGACGCCAGGCCACGTGTCGGCCTGATCGGCACGGGACTGTTTACGATCGTTGTGCTCGGTCAACCGTCATGCCTGAACAGACGCTCGATCGAATCCTCGGATACGCAGATGCCGGTGCTGTCGCGATCGACGTGCCGGATGGGCCGCGACTGACCTACGCGGACCTGCGGGAACAGGTCGACAGGGCGGCGGATGCGCTCGCGCAGCTCGGCCTCGGACGCGGGGACAGAATCGCGCTCGTGCTCCCGAACAGCGCGGAGACCATCGTCCTCTTCCTCGCGGCCGCCCGGGTCGGCACAGCGGCGCCGCTGAACCCGGCCTACAAGGAGGACGAGTTCCGCTTCTACCTCGATGACATCCAGGCCAAGGCCCTGGTCGTCCCGCCTGGCGGGGCCGAGGCGGCGAGGAAGGCGATGCCGGCGGGGGCCGCGTTGGCCGAAGCGCGAGTCGACCAGGGCGGAAAGGTCACAGTCGAGAGCGACGCGCGGCGTGACTCAACGCGCACGGCAGCGGCGCCAGGCGATGACGACGTCGCCCTGGTCCTGCACACGAGCGGCACGACGAGCCGGCCCAAGCAGGTCCCGCTGCGCCAGATAAACCTCCACTACTCGGCGCTCAACATCGCCCGGACGTACGGGCTCACCGCGTCGGACGCGGCGATGTGCGTGATGCCGCTCTTCCACATCCACGGGCTGATGGCCTCGACCATGGCGACCTTTGCCTCGGGCGGCACCGTGATCGTGCCGCCGAAGTTCGACGCGATGACGTTCTGGCACGTCATGCAGGCCAGCCGGGCAACCTGGTACTCGGCGGTGCCGACCATGCACCAGATGCTGCTGATGCGCAACCGGGGCGAGCGGCCTCCCGGGGCCGAACGGCTGCGCTTCATCCGGTCCAGCTCCTCCGCTCTGTCTCCCGAGACCATGCGGCAGCTGGAATCGAGCTTCGGCGCGCCGGTGCTCGAGGCCTACGGCATGACCGAAGCCTCCCACCAGATGGCCTCGAACCCGCAGCCGCCGGGCGACCGCCGGCCGGGCACGGTGGGCCTCGCCACCGGCATTCGGATCGGGATCATGGACGGCGCCGGCCGGTTGGCACCGGCCGGTGACCGAGGCGAGGTCGTCATCAAGGGCCAGAGCGTAATCGACGCGTATGCGAACAACCCGGAGGCCAATGCCCAGTCTTTTACGGCAGGTTGGTTCCGAACGGGCGACCAGGGCTTCCTCGACGGCGACGGCTATCTGTCCATCGTCGGCCGGCTCAAGGAGATGATCAACCGCGGCGGCGAGAAGATCGCGCCGCGCGAGATTGACGATGTTCTCCTTCAGCACCCGGCCGTCGCCGAGGCCGTGGCGTTCGGCGCACCGCACCCGCGGTGGGGCGAGGAAGTCGCGGCCGCGGTCGTGCTGAGGTCGGAAGCGTCTGAAAAGGATCTCCTGGCGTTCGCACGCGAGCGGCTGGCCGATTACAAGGTGCCGACCAAGCTCTTCATCGTCGAGCGCATTCCACGCACCGCCACCGGCAAGATCCAACGGCGCGCCGTGGCTGCGACCCTGAACCCGACGTGACCGTCGCCATCGTCGGCGCGGGCGCCATCGGCGGCCTGCTCGGTGCTCACCTCGTCCGCGCCGGTGAGGACGTGGTCCTGGTCGCGCGTGGTGCACATCTCGCCGCGATGCAGGCGAACGGCCTGACCCTGCGGGAGAAAGGCGAGGAGATCAACGTTCGCCCCCGATGCACAGACGATATCGCGCAGATCGACAAGGCAAACGTGGTGTTCATCACCCTGAAGGCGCACAGCATCCCGGCCGTGGCGCCGGCGATCGGCCGCTCCCTCCAGCCTGACGCCGTCGTCGTCGGCGCGATGAACGGCATCCCGTGGTGGTACTTCCCCGATCGCCACCTCGAATCGGTTGACCCAGGCGGCGTCGTCGCCCGGAGCATCCCGCACGGGAGGGTCATCGGGTCGGTCGTCTATCCCGCGGCTTCGATCGTCGCGCCGGGAGTGATCGAGCACGACGAGGGCGACCGCTTCTCGCTCGGCGAGCCCGATGGCTCCAGGAGCGCTCGCGTGCAGGCGCTCGCGAACATGCTCACCGCGGCCGGCTTCAAGGCTTCGGTGCAGACGCGATTGCGCAACGAGATCTGGCTGAAGCTGCTCGGCAACGCGACGCTGAACCCGGTGAGCGCCATCACGCGGGCCACGATGGGAGAGATGCTGGCGTCGAATGAAAGCCGGGGGGCGATCCGCCGCCTAATGGAAGAGGTCGCCTGCGTTGCGCGCGCCTACGGCGTCGAGATTCCTCTCAGCATCGACAAGCGCATCCAGGGCGCGGCGGCGGCTGGCGACCACAAGACGTCGATGCTGCATGACCTCGAGTCCGGCAAGCCCCTGGAGATTGACGCGCTGCTCGGCGCCGTCATCGAGCTGGCCGACGGCAAGGCGGTCGAGGTGCCTGCGCTCCGAGCCCTTTACGCGTTGACGAAGCTTGCGCAAGAGGTCGCCACCCGAAGGCGCTAGCGGCCCGGTCTGGGCACGATGGGCATGCGCTTAGTTCGTCTGAGGCATCGCCGCGTAACGAAGGATCTGCCCGTTGCGGCGGGCAGCCAGAACCTCGGTGGGCGGGCGTCCCCTTACCTCATAGATGGCGGTTCCGGGGTCGAGAAAGGCGGCGTCGCCATCCTTCGGCTTGTAGTTCGGATCGCAGACGTTGCCGCTGACCTTGAACTTGACGTGCGCAAAGACAGGTCCGAGATCGCTCTCCGGAATGACGGTAGGCGATTCCGGCCCTGCCACGTACTGCGTTGAGCCGACCTGGACGAAGTCGACCCAGTCGATCTGGAGGTTGCAGCTCCCGGGCGAACCGGGGATCTGGCAGGCAGCCATCACCAATGCCGCCATCAGCCCGACGACTGGCCTAAGTGCCATCGCCGATCGAACGTCGGGCCGGCTGCCCGGGTAACGGTCCAGGATCCTGCCCGATCTTCATCCACCTTCGCCGGCCGACGCCATAACCCAACTACGCGGAACTAGGACGGGCGGGTCCCCGATCTCAGGCGCACCCTCTCCGTGCGCTCCATCGAGCGATTGATGTGGTCGAGCATCGCCGCCTCGGCGCCGATCGCGTCGCGCGCCCGGATGGCATCAAGAATGCCTTCATGCTCGAGGACCGTCGCCGCGCCGATGTCGATCGTGTAGTAGCGGTGATAGAGGCGGTACAGACGCAAGTGCGAGCGCAGGCGCCGCAGGGTGTCGCGCAGCAGGCTGTTGCCTGACGTACCCGCGATCGCCTCGTGGAATCGCGCGTCCTGCATGGCAAAGGCGCGGTAGTCGTGATAGGCGCCGCCGGTTTGCCCTGCGCTGGTGCCGACGAGGCGGCGCATCTCGTCGAGCTCGCGATCGAGCACGCCCAGGACCTTGTCATCTCGACGCTCGGCTGCCCGGCGGGCTGCGAAAGGCTCGAGCAGCCGGCGCACGTCATACAGGTCGTTGAAGGTCTTCGTGTCCAGCGTCGGGGTGACGGAATAGCCGCGGAGTGGCTCCTTCATGACCAGGCCGTCCATCTCCAGCCGGGCGAGCGCCTCGCGCACCGGTGTCGGCGACACGTTCAGCTGGCGCGCCACCAGGTCGATGTTGACCCGCGCGCCGGCGGCGATGTGCTGTTCCATCACGAGCTCCATCACCGCCTCGTACACGCTGTCGGTAAGCGTCTGCCGTGATGGCGGCAGAGGCAGGATCTTCTCGCTCACTGCGCGCTGAGGTCGAAGACCTCTTCCATTGGAGCCCACCAATCTTCTGGTTTGGCTTCTGGCGCTCGCTCTTGAAGCGTGCGCATCAGCTCATCCCATTCGCGGTACCGCGGATCCTGAAGCAGCTTTGGGAAGTCCCGCTCGGGGGAGAATCCGTCGACCGCCTCCATGTACATGAACATTCGGCGACCGAGCAGATAGATCCGCATCTCCCTGATCCCGTTCTCACGCAAGCGAGACACCACCTCGGGCCAGGCTTTGCGGTGGTATTCCTTGTAGCGATCGATGATCCCTTCGCCGTCCTTGAGCATCAGCGTCATCCCGTAGCTCTGCATTCCAACTCCCTTTCAGCTGAGCCGAGCCATGATGGCTTCGCTCATCTCGTCGTACTGATGATCGTTCGGCAGCTCGCCCACGATCGCGTGGTTGCGCATCACGAGGATGCGGTCGGACAGGCGGATCACCTCGGGCATGTCGCTCGAGATGAGCAGGATGGACTTGCCCTTCGCGGCCAGGTCCCAGATGAGCTCGTGCAGCGCGTTTTTGGTCTTGATGTCGATGCCCACCGTCGGTTCGTCGATGATCAAGATGTCCGCCTTGGCGGCGAGCCATTTGGCGATGCTGACCTTCTGCTGATTACCGCCCGAGAGCGTTCCCACCGACTGCGACAGCGAGTGCGAGCGGACGTCGAGCTCGCGTAGGGAGGGAAGAATCGCCGCGTCCTCGATCGAGCGTGCGATCCACTGCCCCAGTAAACGCAGGCGCCGCCAGATCGTGATCGATGTATTGGCACGGACTGAGTGGAGAAGGATGAGGCCCTCCTCCTTGCGGTCCTCGCTCACGTATCCGAAGCGGTACTTCTCGAGGGCCTCCCGGAAGCTGGCGATGTGCGTCACCGCGCCCCGCACTCGAACCTCGCCGCCGGTCGCCTTGATCTCGCCGACCAGCGTTTTGGCCAGATTCGACCGTCCGGCTCCGACCAGGCCGTACAGGCCAAGGACCTCGCCTCTGCGGAGCACCAGGCTCAGCGCGCCGTCGCCACCTTTCGTCGTCAGCCCGGCCACCTCCAGCACCGCCTCGCCGGCAGGAGGTTTGGGCGGCAGCTTGGCGATCACCTCCGCCCGTCCGATCATGTACGTCACCAGCCGGTCTCGATTGATGGTCGCCATCTCGACGTCCGAGGCGGCATTCCGTCCATCCCGCAGCACGGTGACGCGGTCGCAGAGCTCGAACACCTCTTCCAGCTTGTGACTGACGAAGACGATGGCCACGTTCCGCCGCCGCAGCTCGCCGAGAATCCGGAAGAGATAACCGACCTCGTGGGGGGTGATCGCTGCGGTGGGTTCGTCCATCAGCAGGATGTGGGCCTGCAGCGAGAGCGCCTTGGCGATTTCGACCAGCTGCATCTGCGCCACGCTGAGCTCCGCCACCGGCGTCGCCGGCGCGGCTTCGACCCCGACCATGTCCATCCAGGGCCTGGCCAGCCGGTTGATCGCGGCGTGATCGACCAGCTGCACCCCGCGCGTCGGGATTCGCTCCAGCAGGATGTTCTCCGCCACGGTGAACTGCGGGATCAGGTTGCGCTCCTGATGGACGACGCTGATGCCGGCCGCCAGCGCCGCGCGTGGTGAGGCAAATCGCACCGGGGTGCCGTCGAGCCTGATCTCGCCTTCGTCGGGCTGATAGACGCCCGTCAGGATCTTGATCAGCGTGCTCTTGCCGGCGCCGTTCTCGCCCAGCAGCGCGTGGATCTCGCCCGCACGCAGGCGAAACGAGACGTTGTCGAGGGCGACGACGCCTGGAAACTGCTTGCGGATGCCTGAGACCTCGAGCCGCACCTCGAGCGTGCGTGGGTTCGGCTCGGCGCTCATCGGATGCTCCCAACGGGGCGCGCCGTGCTGATCCTCAGGAAAACCCTGACGTCGCCGAGGTGGGTGCGCCCCAGGACCACCGCCCCGAGAATCAGCGCGCCGATGAGGAACTCAACCCAAAAGGGATCGGCGCTGACGAGCACGAGCCCGTCGTCGATCAGCGAGATGAGGACCATGGCCAGCACGGTGCCCAGGACCGGGGCGCTTCCGCCGGAAAGGGCGGCGCCGCCGATGATCGGACCGGCGAAGGACGGAAGCACCCACGTCGCGCCGATCGTCGGCTGACCTTGCCCCAGCTGGGCCATGAGCATCGTGCCGGCGACCGCGGCCAGGAATCCGGAGATGGCATGAGCGGTCAGGGTCGCGCGCCTGATGGGAAGCCCTGATAGGCGCGCCGCCACAGAGTTGCCGCCGACGGCCAGCAGCTGGCGGCCGAGCACCACCTGGTAGAGGAAGCCCGCGAGCAGGAGGGTGAGCACGATGGTCACTGCCGCCATGAACGGAATCGGGCCGAAGCGCGCCTGCCCGAAGGAGCTGACCTCGTTGGGTATGTGATAGAAGGGTGTGGCGTGGGTGATGCCGAGGTTGATGCCCGCGAACACGTATGAAGTGCCGAGGGTCAGCACGAAGCTGTTGATCTTCGTCCAGTAGACAAGAAGCCCGTTGACGACGCCGCACGCGATGCCTAGCAGGAGGCCGGCCACCAGGGCGACCGGCACCGGGACGCCGAAGCGGACCATGAGTCCAGACTCGATGATCGCCACCAGGCCTCCGATCGAGCCGATGGAAAGGTTCATCTGCCCCAGCGACAGCACGATCATCTGAGCCAGCGCGACCAAAAGCAGGATCGATAGATCGCGGCCCGTGACGAACAGGTTGTAGTCCGAAAGGAACTGCGGCCTGACGGCCGACAGGACGATCATGCCGACGAGGTCGATGAGGAGCAGGCCCAGGGCCACGCCTGGGACGAGACCGCGAAGGCGCAGCATCACGGGACAGCACCACCCGCCGCCCGGGTCACCCTGTCCAGCACCACGGCCAGCAGCAGGACGACACCGAGGAACACGGTGATCCAGAAGTTGTCTATGCCCACGAGCAGCAGGCCGTTGGAGATGGTGGCCAGCAGCACGCCGCCTAGGATCGTTCCAGGCACCGAGACCAGCCCACCCGACAGGAGGGTGCCTCCGATCGCGGGCGCAACGAAGGATGCCAGGAGCCAGTCGCTGCCCAGGCTGGGCGAGGCGGTGTGGTCGGCCGAGATGGCCATCAGCCCGGCCGTCGCAGCGAGGGCTCCGGAGATGCCGTGGGTGAGCAGCACGACGCGGTCGACCGACAATCCCGACATGCGGGCAGCCCGCCGGTTGGCCCCGACCGCGAGCATCTCCCGACCCAGGCTCAGGTTGCGATAGAGGAAGAAGAGAGCGACCCCGACCGCGAGCATCACCAGGACCAGGTTCGAGACCGGAAGGCTCGCGACCTCGGTCTCCGAGAAGCTCGTGAAGGAGTCGGGCAGCCGGCTGAAAGGATCGGCATGAGTGACGATCAACATCGCCCCGGTGATGAGGCTTGCCGTGGCCAGGGTGACGATGAAGCTGTTGATTCGCGTCCAGGTGATCAGCAGCCCGTTGCCGAATCCGAGCAGCATGCCGGCGGCCAGCGCGAACACCACCGCGACAAGCGGCGGCAGGCCCAGGACCTGCATGGCCCAGCCGGCGATCATCCCGGTCGCGCCGCCGATGGCGCCCACGGCGAGGTTGAGGTCGCCGATCGAGAGCGCCACCATCTGGGCAAAACCGATGGTGATCTGGATGGCCGCAAAGCGCAGCAGCGAGAACAGGTTGAAGTCGGACGTGAAACCGGACGCCGCCACCGAGAAATAGATCCAGAAGCCCGCGGTGACGATAAGCAGGGCGAGCAGGGCGACCTGCCGGAGGAGCGCGCCGCCGGTCAAGCGGCTCGCGCTAACTGAGACGAAGCTTTGCGATAGCCTCACGGTCCCAGTCGATGCCAACCCCGGGCGACTCCGGTGCTACTGCACGTCCGCCCACGATCTCGATCTCCGAGCGCGTGATCTGCCTCAGCTGCGGTATGTGCTCCAGGTAGATGGCGTTTGGCACTGCTGCGGCAAGGCTGACATGAAGCTCCATCAGAAAGTGAGGCGCGACCTTGACGTTGAAGGCCTCGGCCAGGTGCGCGACCTTCAGCCATGGACTGATGCCGCCTAGGCGGGCGGCGTCGGGCTGCAGAATGCCCGCGGCCCCAGCCGCCAGGTACTCGCGGAAATGGCTGAGGGAGTAGATGCTCTCGCCCACCGCGATCGGGATGCTGGTCGCGGCTGCCAGCTGGACGTGACCGCCGAGGTCCTCGGCCGGGAGCGGTTCCTCCAGCCAGTAGAGGTCGAGATGCTCGAAAAGATGCGCTCGCCGCCTGGCCTCCGCGTAGGTCATCGACTGGTTGGCATCGACCATGATGTCGAAGGCCGGCCCGACGGCTTCGCGGACCGCGGACAGCCGGTCGAGGTCCTCCTGCGGACGGGGCTTGCCGATCTTCAGCTTCACTCCCGGCCAGCCCTGGCGCTTGGACGCGAGGGCGCCGTCGACCAGCTCATTGGTGGAGAGATGGAGCCAGCCGCCCTCCGTGTCGTAGAGCGGAACCGTGGGCCGCGCGCCACCGGCCAGGCGCCACAGCGGCTGGCCCAGAGTCTTTCCGCGCACGTCCCAAAGGGCGATATCCACGGCCGCGAGGGCAAGGCTGGTGATCGCCCCCACGGCCGTTCCGTGAGTGGCCCAGAAGAGCTTCTGCCAGATGGCTTCGATCTGGTTCGCATCTTCACCGGCCAGAAGTGGGACCAGGTCGTGCCGAAGCATCTCGAGCACGGCCCGGCCCCCCGTTCCAATCGTGTACGCGTAGCCCGTGCCAACCACCCCGTCGGACGTCTCGACGTCGACGAAGATCGTCTCCTGCTTCGTGAAGCTCTGGATCGCGTCGGTCCGGGGGCGTTCAGGTATCAGGTCGACGAGGTAGGTGTCGACTCGCCGGATTGGCGTCTGGAGCGAGTCCTCCGAGGTGGTGGCCGGTCGCATCAGCAGGAGAGGTACTTGTCCTTGAAGCCCGAGACGATGCTCTTGGTCAGCGTCTTGAAGTCGTCCTTGTAGGTGGCGACCTTCTCGGGGCTGATCAGCAGCGTCCCGGAGTCGATGAAGTACGGATCGCCGCCCTTCTTCTTGCAGCCCTGGTGGATCTGGTTGATGGCGTAGGCGGCGATGTAAGCCTGGCCGTATGGGTTCTGGCCCATGGTCCCGATCAGGAATCCGTCCTTCACGGCTGCCAGCACGACGGGGTCGTCGTCGATCCCGACCATCTTGATTTTCTTGTCGCCCAAAGTCCGCAGCGCCTTGGCCGCGGCGACGGTGGGGTTGTAGGCGCTGGTCACGATGCCGGTGATGTCTTTGTGGGTGGCGAGCGCCTGGTTGATGGCGGTGTCGGCCGTCTGGGCGTCTTTGTCGATGTCGGTGATGGTGATCAGGGTCACGGCCCCGTTGGTCTCGGCCACGGCCTTCTTCACGGCGTCCACGCGCAGCACGGTGTTCGGGTCGGTGAGCAGTCCGGTGCCGTGCAGCAGGACTCCCTTTCCGCCCATCGCCTGGATCGCGGCTTTGGCGCCTGTGTAGGCGGAATTTGCCACGTCAGTCGCGATGCAGAACGTGGTCTTGGTCGGTTCCTGCACGCAGCCGCCGACGGCGATGACCGGGTAGTTCTTAGCGGCCAGCTGCGAGACGATGCCGTTGGCCGCGTTGCCGTCGGTTGGAAAGATGCCAAAGCCGTCGTAACCCTTCGCCGCAAGACTGGTCAGGAGCTGGTTCTGAAGGTCCTGCTTCCAGTCGCTCGGTACTTCGAATGTGCCCTTGCTGAGGCTGAAGTCAGCCTTCGCGTCGACGATCGCCTGCCGCATGGGTTCGAAGTAGGGATGCGGGCCCCCGGGGACGATGGCGACAGCGGCGGTGGTCTTGGCTCCCCCGCCGGACGTGGTTCCTCCGCAGGCGGCGACTACAAGCACCGTCGCGATGGCCAATGTTCGGGCCAAGGCTCTACGTGACATCCGGCTTCCTCCTTGTTTGAGCACCACGAAATGGCAACCCGTTGGACTCGTGGCCTGAGCGGACCCGCGAATGCTATAGGAAATAGGATGTTGGGGCAAGCGAGCGAGGCTTGAGTTCCCAAGGGACGAGCGGAACGAGGCGCTTTACGGCGCTCTTCGCGTCGGTCGTCAGGTTCCCCCGGGGGTTATCCCCCGGTGGCCGCCTTTGCCCGCTGGAGCTCGGCGATCTGGGCGCGTGCGGCGTCCACCAGCTCGGAGTTCGTGTTGGCGTGCCCGCCGAGTCCCCAGCCGCCTTCGACCGCCTCGGTAAGCAAGACCCAGGTCCGCCCCGCCAGTGAGGAGTCGCCGGCGGCGGCCGCGACCAGGTCGGTGAACTGGCGGACCACCTCCAGCTGCTTGTCGCGGTTGAGCGCTCCGGCATTGGTGAGCACCTGCACCCTCACGTAGTTCCCATCTCCGTCGACGTTCGACAGCGCGCCATTCGGCAGGTCATGGACGAAGGCCGCCGTGTTCTTGCGGAACATCGGGATGTTCGGGACCTGCTCGATCTTCATCAGGGTCTCGGCGAGGTCCCGGGCCAGGGTCTTGGGATCTTTGAATGTTCCGCTCGTGGCGTAGACGTCGATCATCGGCATGTTCGTCTTCTCCTGTTAGGCCATGACGGTGGCGGTTGACGCATCAGTTTTACGACGTCGTGTGCTTGTAGCGAAGTCGACCGGGCGAGCTCAGGCCTACGCGGAAAACCTCGCGGGGGCCGCTCAGCCCTTTCAGCTCGAACGAGCCGGCAGGCTCGATGTTGAAACCACTTCCGCCGAGCAGGTCCCGCGTCGTGCTCGAAACATAAACCTGGTCCGCGGCCGCAAGCGCGACAACCCGCGCGGCGGTGTGCACGGCAACCCCGTGCGCGTACCCGGACACGAGGACAACTTCACCGGTGTGACAGCCGACCCGAACCTGGAGGCCGAGGCGGGAAGCTGCGCGGATCATCCCGAGGCCGCAGCGGACCGCGCGCACCGCACCGTCGAACATCGCCATGAAGCCGTCCCCGGAGGTGTCGAACTCGCGCCCGCGATGGTGGGCTATCTGCTCGCGCATGGCCGCGTTGTGCGCGAGCAGAAGGTCACGCCATGCCTTGTCGCCGATGCGCTCGATCGTGGCTGTGGAGCCGACGATGTCGCTGAAAAGCAGCGTGACGACGAGTCCGTCATCGTCGTCCGGAGGGCGCGCGAACACGCGGGCGCTTGTCCACTCGTAGGTGACGAACACGTCATCGCCGACCACCCAAGCATCGTGCCCTGGTGGGATCTCGTATGCATCGCGAGGCTTGATGTCCATCGTGGTCCCGTCGTCGAGCTGCACATGCATCGTGCCTTCGAGACAGACCCCGACGTGCCGATTCAAGCACGAGTCGGTGCCAACGATCGGTCTGACGTCGTTGCTCCAACGCCACCCTGGATCAAAGGTGAGGCGCCCGATCTCGCTCTCATCGAGCGACACGCTTTCAATGCGACCGTGCCCGAATTTGCGCACCGTCTCAGGCTGATCGAAGCTCTTTCGCTGGAGCCGCGGCACGGAAGAGAGGCTAATGCCTTGCCGTTGCTTGTGTACCAGGTGCAGCCATGCCCGCCGGCGTCATCCTCCCTTTGCTTTGCGACGGCGAGTGGGTCGCTCGTTCTTGAGACCAATTTTGAAACCCTGGTGAGACTGGCTTTGAGACGGCTTTCCTCGGAGTATCCGCGCCGTTCCGGCCATCGGTTTCTACGAGGTGACCAACCATGTTGAGACGACTCCTTCGATTCGGCGCACTGACCCCGATCCTGTTGCTCGGCCTCCTTCCCGTCGCGGCATCCGCGGACTCCGGCATGGCAGTCTCAGCAGGCTCAACCGCGACCCGTGCATCGCTCGGCATCCTGGTGCCGATTTCGGTAACGTGCCCGGCACCGTCCTCCGTCCCCGCCTCCGACCAGTCGCTGTTTGGCACGCTGAACGTCATCCAGACGAACGGAAACTCAAAGGTCGCCGTCGGGGTCGCAACCCTCGCCTCCGGTGGCAAGGGCGCTTTCGGATCCGCCCAGCCCGGAGTGGATCTCATCTGCGACGGGACCTCGCACGCCTATCAGGCGCTCGTGCTGCCCGACGTGCAGACCGATCCGTTTACAGCGGCGTTCACCGGCGGCCAGGCCACCGCCACTCTCTCCCTAACGCTCTTCACCTTTACGTGCCCGCCATGTCTCTCGCCCACAACCACGACCGTCACCACGGGACCAGTAGCGATCCACATCAAAGGCTGAAACCACTCAACACATTCCTTCCGACTTGCCGGGCGGGTCGCGGCCAACTGGTCGCAACCCGCCACGGCTCATGGGAGAGATCTGGGACGGGGGCCGGCCATACTCTCGGTCGTGGATGCCTTCGCCGTGTTTGGAATCCAAAACCTGCTCTCCTTCGTCGTCTTTGGCCTGCTGGCCTGGTGGTACGCCTGGCCATGGCTCAAGTCCGTCGACCGGAGGACGGCTTTCACCGCGCTCACCTTCGTCCATGCGCTGCGGCCGATCGGCGCGACTGTGCTCGTGACGTCAGTTACCGGTACAGCCCTTCCGAGGGACTTCGCCGCAGGCGTCGCCTATGGTGATCTGGCCACGAGCGTCCTCGCCATCGTGACGCTGCTTGCACTTCGCATGCGACTGGGTTTCGCGATCGCGCTCGTGTGGCTCACGAACGTTGTTGGTGCTGTCGACCTCGTAAACGCGCTCGTGGGCGGAATCCGATACGACGTCGCGCGCCTCGGCATGGGTTCCTTCTGGTACGTCGTGACGATCTTGGTGCCGGTGCTGTGGATCGCTCACGTGCTCGCGTTCGCGCTCCTTCTTCGCCGCCCCGAGCGACAAGTGGGTCGGTAGATCCCGGCGACTTTACCAACTCGACGGAGAAGCGCCATCGGGGTTCGAGGTCAAGCTCCCTAAGCGGGTCAATGACGGTCCTTCCAGATCCGCGTGGGCGGTGGAACCCCGACGGGCCGCGAGGTGTAGTTGGGCCGAGATGCGAACCTTGCTTCTGCGGCCGGTCGTTTTGGGGATCGTGATTCCCGTCGTGGCAATCCTGGCGGTCGGAGGTTCCGTGGCGGTCTACCTCCAGGCCCACAGGCCACCGGCGCCGCTGAGCCTCGAGTCGCCTCGAGCAGTTGTGAAGACGTCTCCGTCCGATCCCACGGCGGGCGCCCCGTGCGCGGCGCCCGCGAAGAGCGGGACCGTCGCGGTGTGGACGATTCAGCCGGGATCTCAGGCCGGTTACCGAGCTCGCGAGCTGTTTGTGGACATCGGTCTCCACGAAGCTGTCGCGCGCACCGATCGCGTGCAGGGCTACGCCACGATCGACAGGAGCTCAGGCTCCGCGGTAGTCACGACGGTATGCGTGGCGGTCGAGCCGTTGACGATGGTCAGCGTCGACGAGCTGCCCCCGCCGCTGCCGCCGGCGACAGACCGCGACGGCCACTATGAAAATCTGTTCGACACCAGGAACCATCCGTACGTGGTGTTCCGTGCGCGGCAGTTCACCCTGCCGACGAGCGCGCTCGACGGCACGACGGCGAGCGTGAGGGTTTCAGGCACGCTGTCGATGCGAGGCCAGGACCGTGAGGTGACGGCTTCACTGTCGGGTGTCCTCTCGGGACAGGTCGGCAGCGTCGCCGGGTCGATGGTCGTCAACGCCACCGAGTGGGGGATGCGGCTGCCAGGCGATCCGGTGGTTCGTCCGGACGTCACGATCGAGTTCGCGCTGCAGTTCGCAGCTTCCTGAGCGTCGCCGGCGAGCGGAGACTCTCATGATGATCGGAAGCGTGCGTCCATGGTCGATCTGGCTGCCGGCCAGCGAAAAGGATCTGATGTCCGCTCTCAGCGTCGGGTGATCAACCGGATCAAGGGCCTCGTCCTTGCCCTGTTTGCAGCTTATTGGGTCGCGGTAGTCGTGATCTGGATCGCCGCCCGCCCGGTCTTCGACCAGGTAGGAGGGCTACCCCGAGGTCAGGTGGACCTCGAGGCCGCCGAGGTCCTGACCTTGACCGCGCTGCTCATGCTGCTATCCGTCGGCATCGTGCGCGGCTGGCGATGGCTGTTCTGGCTGATCCTGCTCGCTTTCCTAGCCGGCATATTAAGGGTGCCGGCTGCGGCTCTCGAGCTCGCCGGCAAAATCCCTCAACAAGGCCCGGCTTGGTACGTCGTGCTTACAGCGATAGTCGGAACGATCCAGTTCGTCATCGCCCTCGCGATGGCCGCTGCTTACCGCCGGTCGGGCATCGTCTGGGGCGGATCGAAGACTCCATCTCGCACAGCCTCGTAGGTAAGAAGGACGAGGTCCTCGACCGTCCTCATGCTGACGAGGCGCATGGCCTTCTTGTCGCTGGTTTCGCCGAAGAGACGCTCGCCGGACCCGAGGACGACCGGGTAGATCATCAGGCGCAGCTCGTCGACGAGGTCGTGCTCCAGTAGCCTGTGCCAGAGCTGGAAGCTGGCGGCGACAACGATTTCCCCGTCTATCTGCTGCTTCAGCTTCGAGACTTCGTCTATCACGTCCCCCTTCAACACCGTCGTGTTGTTCCACACAGGCGCCTCG
>VBEK01000043.1 GCA_005889135.1 Chloroflexota bacterium | reverse complement strand
GATCTGCCGATGGCCTTGGGACCGTCCGGTCCAGCCACGATCACCGTGTCGGTCATGCCTACGAACAATCCGTGCTCGACGACCCCGGTGACCTGCTTGAGCTCGAGTGCCAGCTCGGCGGGATTCTTGATTCCCTCCGCCACGGTCACGTCGAGGATCACGTTGCCGTTGTCGGTCACGTAGGGCGTCTCCTCCCCACCTCGGATCACCAGGCTGAGACCGAGCGCAGTCAGTCGCTCCGCCGTGGATCGCCACAGGAACGGCAGCACCTCCACGGGCAGGACGCCCGCCCCCAGCTGCTTCACGAGCTTCGACTCGTCGACCACGACCACGAACCGCTTGGAGGCCGCGGCCACCAGCTTCTCCCGGAAGAGCGCGCCACCGCGACCCTTGATCAGGTTCAGCGCCGGGTCCACCTCGTCCGCCCCGTCCACCGCCAGGTCGATCTGGCCGACGAGCTCGGTGACGATCGGGATGCCCAGGGAGGCCGCGAGCTCGGCGGTCGCGCGCGACGTGGGCACGCCGCGCACCTTCATGCCCGAGGCGACGAGCCTGCCCACTCCCTCGACAAACAGGCGCGACGTCGACCCCGTGCCGAGCCCGAGCAGCATGCCCTCCTGCACCAGCTCGAGGGCTTTTTCGGCAGCGGCCTCCTTGAGGTCGTCAGCCAACAGAGTCGCGGATCGCCATGATGCCGGCGGCGACACCGCCCTTGAAGCCGTAGACCGAGCTGCCGGCGACCAGCACCGTCGCCCCAGCTTCCACCACCAGCGGCGCGGTCCGCGCATCGATCCCGCCGTCGACCTCGATCTCGAAGGCGTTCCCCAGAGCGCGGACCCGACGCACCTTCTCGGGGCTGTGGGGGATGAACTTCTGCCCGCCGAACCCCGGCTCCACGGTCATCACGTTCACCAGGTCGACGTACGGGAGGATCTCACGCAGGTCGTCGACCGGCGTGGCCGGGTTGATCGCGACCCCGGCCCTGGCGCCGAGCTCCTTGATGGTCTGGACCGTCCGGTAAAGCGATGTCGTCGCCTCCACCTGCACCTCGATCAGCGTCGCTCCTGACTTGGCGAACGCCTCGAGGAACAGCTCTGGTCGCTCCACCATGAGATGCGCCTCGACCGGAAGCGACGTCGCCTTGCGCACCGCCTCGACGATGCGCGGACCGAAGGTGAGGTTGGGGACGAAATGTCCGTCCATGACGTCGACCTGGATCCGGTCGGCGCCGGCCGCCTCCGCCTCCCTTACCTGCTCGGTCAGGCGTCCGGCGTCGGCCGACAGGATCGAGGGGACGACCTCGATCCTCACCCCCGTCCGGCCGCGGCCCGGTCGATCAGCCATCGTGCGCCGGTAATCATCCCGGAAGGCGTCTCGCCGCGCCGCGCCAGCGCCACGGCGCCGGCCTTGCCCGCGCCGGTGGCGATGATGATCACGCGTCGCGCGTCCCGTACCGCCTCGAGCGTCATGGTCACGCGCTCGGGCGGAGGCTTGGGCGAGTCGTGGATGGCCGCCGTGAGGCCCTCGGCCCCGAGCGCCTTGTGGCCAGGGAACAGCGAGTTGACGTGCCCGTCCTCCCCCACGCCCAGCAGCACGATATCGAACGGCGCCGTGTCGGCCACGACCTCCGCGTACAGGTCCGCGCCCTCGTCCGGCCCGAGCTCGGCGGGGATCCGGTAGACCGTCGCCGGATGGACGCGGTCGAGGAGGCTCTCCTTGGCCATGCGGTAGTTGCTCTCAGGGTCGAGCGGCGGGACGCAGCGCTCGTCGCCGAAGAGGATTGAGACCCTCCCCCACTCCAGGTCGAGCTCCGAGAGCAGCTCGTAACACCGTTTCGGCGATGTCCCTCCGGTCAGGACAAGCGTCTGCGCGCCTCCGCGCAACAGCTCGGCGATCTCCGCCGCCGCCGCCTCAGCCACCTCTTCCGCGGTGGCCAGGACCGTGAACTCGGCCACCTAGAGCTTTTCCATCAACTCGGACGCCGCGGCCATGGAGCGGTTGTAGACCTCGTCGTGCGTGCCCGTGGAGAGCAGGTCGAGAAGCAGCTCTGCCTCAGCCTCGGGCTCGAGCTGCTGGACGTGACGAAGGGGTTCGCCGTCCCCGATCTCGATCAGGGTGAGCAGCACCCGGCCGGTGTCCTGGCGCCTGCGCTCCACGTCGACCGGGGTCCGCGAGACCCGGCGAGCACGGGGTGGGTTGTGATGCACAGAAAGTCGGAACGACTTCCCCAGCGACGCCCCGGCGATCCGCACTGCGCTCACCTCTCCCGCCACCCGATCGCCCTGCGGCACCGATCGAAACTGGACCTCGATCGATCGACCGCCCGACTCGTAGATCGCGGCGACCACGCCTCCAGATCCGGCGACCGCCCGCCTGAGCCTCCACCCCATCGCGGACGCAATCCAGCCCGTGACGAGCGAGGCCGCGATCCGGTTGCCTCGGCCTTCCCCGGCGTAATCGATCCCCATCTCGGAGATTCCGCGCAGGAACGAACGCCGCTCCGACGGCGTGAAGAACTGGGCGATGGTCTCGCGCCACGGACGCAGGCGGGCCCACTGGAGGTCGCCGAGGCCAAGGCGGTGATGCGCGACCTTGAGCATGCCGGCCATGCGCCGGAACGAGTTGTAGGGCTCGTCGAAGTGCGAGGTGTCGACCACGAGGCCGTCGCACACGCGCAACGCGTCGAGCAGCTCGCGCTTCCCGAATGGCGGCGTCCCCAGCCACCACAGATACGTCGGCACGCCGCTGACCAGCAGAGGGTCGAGCAAGGCGCCGAGGTGGTCAGCCGCCTTGCCGTGGACGTGCAGCGTGAGCAGCTCGCACTGCACGGCGCAAGCCACCTCGGGCCGCCGGACGTCGGTCGTGATCCACGCGTCGAGGTACCGCCCGCGGATGGGAGCCTCCTCGCGGATCACGATCGCCTGCGCCGGATGCTGCATGCCGATCGTCTGCGTGGTGCGTTTAGCCACGTGCTCATGCGCCTCGGTGGGCGCGATGCCGATCAGCGTCATGACACAGTTGCGCGGGTGCAGCAGCTCCTCGTCGCCGGCTTCGGCGCGCGCGAACTTGTAGCGGATCTCGCCGAGCGCCGCCAGCACGTCCCCTATGGTCACGTCCTCGCCGTGCCACACAGGCGGCGCCTCGTCCTGCGTCGCGCTCATGGGCGGTGCCACTCCCTGCCGTCCGCCTTCAACAACTCGGCGGCGGCGTCCGGCCCCCACGAGCCCGCGGCGTACGTCTGGAGTCGCGGCCTGCCGTCGCGCCAGGCGCCCTCGATCGGGTCGACGAGCGTCCACGCCGCCTCGACCTCGTCCGCCCGTGTGAAGAGCGTCGGGTCGCCGATCATGCAGTCCAGCAGCAGCCGCTCGTACGCCTCGGGCGCCTCCACCAGGAAAGACGTCACGTACTGGAAGTCCATCGTCACGCTGCGGATGCGCAGCCCGGCGCTCGGCACCTTGGCGCCGAACTTCAGCGAGATCCCCTCCTCGGGCTGGATGCGGAGGGTGATGGCGTTCGGGTCGACCTCCTTCATGGCGTCGCGACCGAAGGTCAGGTGCGGCGGGCGCTTGAACTGGATCCGGATCTCGGTGATGCGCTTCGGCAGGCGCTTGCCGGCGCGGATGTAGAACGGCACGCCCGCCCAGCGCCAGTTGTCGACGAAAAGCCGCAGCGCCGCGTACGTCTCGGTCTGCGAGTCGGGGGCGACGTTCTTCTCCTCGCGGTACCCGCCGACCTGCTCGCCCAGCACCCAGCCGCGCGTGTACTGACCGCGCACCGTCGATTGCTCGATGTCCTCGCCGATCAACGGTCGGATGGAGCGAAGCACCTTCACCTTCTCGTCCCTGACGGCGCCGGACTCGAACGCGAGCGGCGGCTCCATAGCGGTCAGGGTCACGAGCTGCAGGCCGTGGTTCTGGATGATGTCGCGTAGGGCGCCGGCGCGGTCGTAGTAGGCGCCGCGGTTCTCGATCCCGATCTCTTCGGCGACCGTGATCTGCACGGAGTCGATGAGGTTCGAGTTCCACACCGGCTCGAAGATCGAGTTGGCGAAACGAAAGGCCAGGATGTTCTGGACGGTCTCCTTGCCGAGGTAGTGGTCGATGCGATAGACGCTGTCCTCGGTGAAGACCTTTTGCAGGGTCTGCGTGAGCTCGCGCGCCGATTGCAGGTCCGAGCCGAACGGCTTCTCGACCACGATGCGGTGAAAGCCTTCGCCCTTGTTCAGTCCCGCCGCCTGCAGCTGCACGGCAATGGTCTGGTAGGTCGGGGGCGGCGTGGCGCAGTAGAAGATGCGGTTGCCCGGAACGTGGTTGGCGGCGTCGAGCTCGTCCAGCTTGGTGCCCAGGGCTTTGAAGTCCTCGAGCCTGCCGAAGTCGACGGTCACGTAATGCAGCGACGACAGCAGGGCGTCGAGCACGCGGTCGTCGATCGGCTGCGTGCGCGAGAACTGACGGATCCTCTGCGCCGCGTGCTTGCGAAAGGCGCCGTCACTCATCTCGGTCATGGCGGCGCCGACGACGGCGAAGCCCGCCGGCAGCGATCGCTGCCGGGCCAGGTTGTAGAGCGCGGGCAGGAGCTTGCGCCCGCTCAGGTCGCCGGTGGCGCCGAAGATGACCATGACCGCGGGGACGGCGATCCGGTAATCGTGCAGGCCTTCGGCTAGCGGGTTCGGGGCTTCCTCGACCTTCACTTCTCGGGCGGGGCTTCTTTGACCACGGCATGCCCGCCAAACTGCGCCCGCATCATTGCGAGCATTCGGTCGCCGAAGGTGTTCTCCATCCGGCTGCGAAAGCGCGCGAACAACGACTCGGCGATGATGGGCGTCGGCACGGACTCCTCGATCGCGGCCTCCACGGTCCACCGGCCTTCGCCCGTGTCCTCGACCCAACCCTTGATCGTCGACAGCTCGGGGTCCTGGGCCAGGCCGCGCGCGGTGAGATCGAGCAGCCACGAGCGAATGACGCTGCCCGTGCGCCAGGCCTCGGCGATCGCCCGCATGTCCATGTCGGGAAATGACTTCGAGCTCTTCATGACCTGGAAGCCTTCGGCGTACGCCTGCATCAGGCCGTACTCGATCCCGTTGTGGACCATCTTCACGAAGTGCCCCGACCCCTCTGGACCGGTGTGGACCAGGCCGCCGCCGTCAGGGGCCAGGTCCTTCAGCACCGGCAGGATGTGCGCGTAGATCTCGGGCTCTGCGCCCACCATCAGGCAGTAGCCGAGATCGTGGCCCCAGATGCCGCCCGAGGTGCCCGCGTCGACGTAGTGCATCCCCCTGGCCTTGACCCGCGCGCAGTCGTTGAGCGCGATCTTCCAGTTGGTGTTGCCGCCGTCGACGATGATGTCGCCTGGGTCGCCAAGCTCGATCAGCTGATCGATCGCCTGCGTGGTGGGATCGCCGGCGGGGACCATGATCCACATCAGGCGCGGCTTGCCCTCGAACTTGGAGACGAACTCTTTCCAGGCCCCAGCGCCCACCAGGCCCTGCGCGTTGTACGACTGCACGGTCGCCGGGTTCAGATCGAAGCCGACGACCCGGTGGCCGCGCTGGCTCAGGCGCAACGCCATGTTCCCGCCCATCCGGCCGAGGCCGATGAACCCGATCTCCATCAGCTACCGCCCGACGGTTGGATAGTCGCGACTAACAATGAGTCCGGGGCTCCATTTCCTCGGATAGTCGCGACTAACGATGCCTTCGGGGCTCCGACTCCTCGGATAGTCGCGACTAACGATGCCGTCGAGGCTCCGACTCCTCGGCTAGTCGCGAATCTCCTGGTCATTTCACCGCTGACCTGACCGCGGCCGCCAGCGCCTTCCACCCGGCCGCAGGCGTACGTCCAAGCGTCACGCGCAGGACGGGCAGCCGCCTGGACGTCAGCGATTGCAGGTCGCCGATCGCCTGCGCCTGCTTGAGGACGGAAAAGCTGAACGGCTGGCCGGGAATCTTCACGTCCTTCGCGTCGTCCTGCACGACCTGCAGGTAGAGACCTGTCCTCGGCCCGCCCTTGTGCAGCTGGCCGGTCGAGTGCAGGAAGCG
>VBEK01000003.1 GCA_005889135.1 Chloroflexota bacterium | reverse complement strand
CTGACGGCCAACCTCGACGCCGGCGCCGCCCTGCTCGCCAACTCGCACACGGGCGCCGACGACCTCGCGTCCTGGAAGCCTGCGGTCGTGGCTACCCAAGGCCCGTTCGTGGCGAGCCAGATCTATGAAGTGCTGGGCTCGGGCGAGTCACGCACCACCAGCTCGGGCGAGCAGATCACGCTGGCGCCGCAGGCGGTGGCCCCGGAGACGTCGGCCGGGCCGGTTGGTGGCGCCGCGGCCGCGGCCGATACCCAGGACTACCCAGGCGCAACATGGACGCCCGCGAATCCGGCGAACTATTCATACGCGAACCGGCCGCACGACTACCCGGTGCAGCTGATCGTCATCCACGACATCGAGGGCAGCGCCGGCTCGGCGATCCAGCGCTTCCAGGACCCGACCGCGGAGGCTTCGGCGCACTACGTCGTGTCGGACGCTGGACAGATCTGGCAGATGGTCCACGAGCACGACATCGCGTGGCATGCGGGCAACTGGGACTACAACACGCGCTCGATCGGGATCGAGCACGAGGGCTTCGCCTACGCGCAGCCGACCTGGTACACGACCGTGATGTACAACGAAAGCGCGAAGCTCGCCGCCTCGATCTGCTCGCGTTGGGGCGTGCCGATGGACCGTACCCACGTCATCGGCCACGCCGAGGTCCCCGACCCGAACAACCCAGGGCTGTACGGCGGCGCCGACCACCACACCGACCCTGGCCCGTACTGGGACTGGACCTACTACATGGGCCAGGCGCAGTACTACGCCGGCCTGCTGCCGAGCCCGCCGCACATGGGGCCGGACCCTGTGGCGACCAACGGTCTCACCAGCGCGACGGTCACCTGGCAGCCCGCGCAGAGCTGCCGCAAGCCGATCACCGGCTACACGGTGACGACCACGCCGGCCACCACGACCCAAAACCTGCCGGCGACCGCAACCAGCGCCACGTTCAACAACCTGACCACGGGCACCAGCTACACCTTCACCGTGACGGCCAACGACGCCGACGGGACGGACAGCCTCACCTCGAACGCCGTCGTGCCCGGCCATTGCGGCAGCGCCAACCTGACCTCCTCGCCGGCTTCGCCTAAGCCCTACGGCACGACCGTCCAGTTCACGGCCTCCTCCACCGGCTGCCCCAACCCGCTCTACCAGTTCTGGGTGCAGCTGCCCGGACAGACCGCCTGGAATCTCGGGCAGAACTACTCGAGCAGCGCGACATACAGCTGGAGCAGCACCGCCCAGGTATTCGGCCGCTACTACTTCATGGTCCGGGCTCGCGACGCGGGCAGCGCCGGGGACCACACCGACACCCTGGGCGCGTACGACACGTTCACGACCACCACGTTCACCGTGACCACAGGAGCCTGCGCTTCGGTGAGCGAAACCGCGGCGCCCACCCCGCCGCGGACTTCGGGGACGCCTGTCACCTTCACCGCAACCGCCTCCGGCTGTCCCAACCCGCGTTACCAGTTCGTGATGCGTCCCGCCTCGCAGAGCACGTGGCAGACCGTGCAGGCATACTCGTCCAGCCCCACATACAACTGGAACAGCACCGGAGCCGCGACTGGCACCGTCTACTTTGGGGTCTGGGCCAAGGACGCGAGCAGCCCGGCCGCCTACGACTCGGTAACCAGCATCCCGTTTGTCATCAAGCCTCCCTCCTGCGGCTCGGTCACCATCTCCCCCTCGCCAGCCCCACCCCAGGTCTCGGGCACCCCCGTCACCTTCACCGCCGCGGCCTCTGGCTGCTCCAACCCCAGCCCGCTCTACCAGTTCGTGATGCGTCCGGCTTCGCAGAGCAGCTGGCAGACCGTGCAGGCCTACTCGACCAGCCCCACCTACAGCTGGAACAGCACCGGGGCCGCCCCGGGCACCGTCTACTTCGGCGTGTGGGTCAAGGATGCGGGCAGCCCGGCAGCCTATGACGCGGTCGTGAGCACCGCCTTCGCGGTCAACGCCGCCTCGTGCGCCTCGGTCACCATCTCCGCGTCGCCGACATCCGTGGCCCATGGCTCCGGCACCCACATCACCATCACGCCCGCCGCCTCCGGCTGCGCCAACCCCAGCCCGCGCTATCAGTTCGTGATGCGGCCGGCCTCGTCCAGCACCTGGCAGGTGGTGCAGGGCTACTCGACCGGCGCCACCTACGACTGGAACAGCGCGGGTGCGGCGGCGGGCACCGTCTACTTCGGGGTCTGGGTGAAAGACGCGAACAGCTCGAACCAGTACGACGCCGTCCAGAGCACCTCGGTGACGGTGACCTAAAGGCTATCTTCGTCGGATCGAAGAAGGTCGTTCGGTAAAGCCACTGCCTCCGATTCTTGATCGCGTGGCGAGATCTGCGTTCCACCTCCCTCGCCTCGAGCCCTTTCCCCGTTGGAGCTTCGGGCAGTGGGATCGCAAGGATCCACGCGCCTGGTTGCGGAGGTCGATCTGGAAGCTTGCTCAATCGCGCGGCTACGACGGTCCGGTCACCACGAGCTGGTACTTCGGCCAGCGTTTCAATCACCACCTTCTCGGCGACATGAGCCAGTGCACTTACGTCGACGGCCGCTATGAACCCAACGAGATGTACGCGATGTCGAAGCTGATCAGTCCGGGCATGCGTGTCGTCGACGTCGGCGCCAACGCCGGCGTCTTCACGCTGATTGCGGCCAGGCTGGTGGGCGCCACGGGGACAGTCGACGCCTTCGAGCCAAGCACTCGGGATCGCGAGCGTTTGCTGGCCAACGTCTCGCTCAACGGACTCTCGAACGTGAAGGTTCACGCCGAGGCGTTGGGCCGAGCTTCGGGCAAGGCCGTGCTTGCGGTGGCCGGCCCGGACCATCCCGGCCACAACACCATCGGCGGATTCGCCTATTCGGCCGACGCCCGTGCCTACGAGCTCGAGGTCGACGTGACGAGCCTCGACGACTTCGCCACGGCGCAGAACCTCACCCACCTCGACCTGCTGAAGATCGATGTCGAGGGCTCCGAGACGGCTGTTCTGCAGGGCGCGAGGGAAACGCTGCGCCGGTTTCGGCCGATCCTGGTGGTGGAGGCGTATGACCCTTCCCTGCGCCAGCTCGGCACCAGCGCTGCCGAGCTGCTCGAGCTGCTACGGGCGGCGGACTACGAGCTGAAGGTGTTCGGCCCGTCGGGCCGGCCAGAGCCGCTCGTCGGCGACCGGCTCACAGGGGTAAACCTACTGGGCACGGCTCGTTGACCCTTTCAGAGGCCCACCACAGCCCGGTGGCCAACTGGCCCGGCGTCAGGCCAGTCCTGGCCTGCGGCGCCGCGGCGGCCGCCGTGGTGGGGCTGGATGCTCTGTTCAGCGCCACAGAGGGTTACCTCGCACGTCCGCCGTATTACGACGGAGCCGGCTACATGCTGTTTGGGCGCACCGAGTACGAGCTGATCCGCGGCCTCCACCTGAACACCGTCTATCACCTGCTGGTCAACGCCATCACGCCGGGATGGAACACTGTTCTGGCGCTTCAGTATCTGGTCCTGGGCGCGGGGGCGTGGCAAGCGTTCGCGGTGAGGTTCTGGCCCGTGGCCCTGCTCCTGCTCCTCGTCTTCTGGATCGTCAGCAGGCGCGCGCCTCGATCGCTGGCGATCGTGGCAACCGTCTTGACGGCGCTGGTTCCGGTGATCAGCGCCGGAGTGAGGTCCAGCTCGCTCGAGTTCCTGAGCGGATATTCCAACTACCTGGAGAACTGGTATCTCGAGGACCTGCGCCCCGACCTCCTGGCGATGGCACTGATCCTGTGGTCGGTTGCGATCCTGGCGGAGCACAGTGCGGCGCCCACTCGCGCAACCTACATCGCATCCGCGGTCTTCGCCGCGCTGGCCGTGCTCATCAAGCCGTCCACCTCGCCGCTGCTGCTCCTGGTGTGGGCGGGGGCGCTGACCGTCGTCTGGTTCGTGAATCGCAGGCGCGCCGGCGCCACGCGCGCGGCGGCGCTCGCGGCCGGGCTGCTCGCTGTGCTCCTTGCCCCATGGGCAACGGTCGGTGGCGGGATCACGAACGCGAGCACCTATCTGTACGAAGCCTCCGTCACCTACGGCAGCGTGTACAACACGCACGACAACCTGCTGCAGAGGTTTGGGTACTTCGTGACACGCATCCCGACCGATCTGGGTCCGATCGAAGGATGGGTCGCGATGGCGGGGGCTGTGGTCGTGACGGTTTTCCTCGTGCGCCGCAGGCTTGGGCCCGCAGAGCTCATCTACGGCGCGGTGGCGTTGGTGTTTTACCTGGTCTTCGGGATCGCCACCACCAGGAACACCCACCTGCCGGAATGGACGTCCATGGCGCTGTGGGTCTATGTCTGGGCGGGCACCGCACGCCTGACCGCCGGCTTGCGCTGGCCGAGCCCGCGGTTGGAACCCGCCCTTCTCGGCGCGGCCGGACTCTATGTGTTGATCGTGTACAGCGTCGGGGCTTTCGCCGTGGTCAACTGGCCGGCCAACGAACACGCCTCGGCCGTTCAGATGTCGCTTGTGACTTCACAGCTTGCCGGCGAGCTTGACCGCAGCATCGCGCCGAGCGACTGCTTTGTCTCGTCCCCCGGCCCCGGGTGGCCGGCTTCGATTCAATTCGTCCTGGTGAAGTCCCACGGCGATGCCCCAGGATCGATCGGGATCAACCCGTCGGTCCCCCCTCCTTTCTATGTCCTGGCCGCCAAACACTGTGCGGCGGTCATCACGTTCCGGGAAGACATCGCCGTGGTGGCGCAGGCCTTCATCGCCCTGCCCCCGTACCACGCCTACTATCGGGCGATCGATCAGTGGGTGCGCAGCCCGGACAGCGGGTACACGCTGGACCGCTCATGGTCGTTTGCCGACCTTCCGCCCTACGAAGCGCACCCCCTGGGGCGCTACCAGGGGCTGTCGCTGACGGTGGATCTCTTCCTACGGAGTCCGACGCACACCTGAGCGCTCCACCAGCAGACATGGTGCGATGGCCGAGCCCCCGAGCCGTCCTCGGGTGCAGTCTTGCGGCCGGGTCGGCGGTCGCCGCCGACGCTTACTTCAGCGCCCAGGAGGGCTACCTCGCCCGGCCGCTCGACTACGACGGCGTCAGCTATGTGACCTCCGCGCAGTCCGCGGTCATGCTGTTCCACTCCCTTCATGTGACGGCCGCCTTTCATGACTTGATCACCGCGGTCTCACCTCTTTGGGTGTCGGTAGTGACGGCCCAGCAGCTCGTCCTGGGATCGGGGGCGTGGCAGGCTTTCTCGGCCCGCTTCTGGGCGGTGGCGCTGCTCCTGGTCCTCGTGTACTGGGTCGTGAGCCGGCGCTCGACTCCGTGGCTGGGGGCTGTGGCGGTGGCTCTGACCGCGCTCCTCCCCCTCGTCAGCCCCGCGATCAGGGCGAGCTCCGTGGAGTTCATCACCGGGCAGTCGAACTACGTCGAGCACTGGTACCTGGACGACCTGCGGCCCGATTTCTTGACCGGCGTCCTGGTCGTGTGGGCGGTCGCGACGATTGCCGAGCACGTCCACACGCCACGGCGATCCGCGTACCTGGTGTCGGCTGTGTTCGCCACCGCCGCGGTGCTGGCCAAGACCTCCACCGCGCCCATCGTCCTGGCGGCCTGGGCGGCGGCGCTCGCGTCGGCCTGGTGGTGGAACGGCCGGTCCCGTGACGCGACTCGAAACACACTTCTGGCGGCCCTGCTGCTGGTTGTCCTGCTGGCCCCATGGGCCGTGTTCGCTCACGGACTGTCGAGCGTCGTGACCTACCTGCAACAGGTGGCGGCGCTTCGAAGCACGTACACGTCCAGCGGCGGGCTGATCGGAGGGTTCACGTACTTCCTCGCTCGTATCCCGATCCAGCTGGGCCCGATCGAGGCCTGGGCGGTCATCGCGGGAGGGCTCTTCCTCACGGTCCTGCTGCTGCGACGGAAGCTCGGCCCGGCCGAGATCATCTACGCGGGGCTCGCCCTTCTTTTCTACCTCGCCTTCTCGCTGCCGCCGAGCAAGAACCCCGTGCTCGGATTGTGGATCTCCCTCTCGATCTGGCTCTTCTTCGTGGCAGGCGCCGCGCGCCTGGCCATGACACGTTGGCCTGCGTTCGTCAATCGCGCTGCGCGGGTAACGCTTGCGGGGGTGGCCGTTTACGTGCTTGTCGTCTACGCGCTGGGAATCGTCGCCCTCGCCAACTGGCCGGCCAACGAACGCAGGTCGAACGCGCAGCTTCTGACGGTCACCTCAGACGTTGCCCAGGAGCTGGGCCGTCACGTCTCGGCCGGTCAGTGCTTCGGGTACGCGCCGGGTCCGGGCTGGCCCGCCACGCTCATCGGCATATTGATGGACGGCAACGGCAATGCGCCGGTGTCCACGGCGATCGACGTCGACCCGAGCCGGACAGCGATCCGCGATTACGTGGCCGCCGCCAGCGGGTGCCCGGCGATCCTGACGTACCGGGAGGACATCGCCGACGTGGCGAAGGCTTTCTACGCGCCGCCGGCGCGCCAGCCTTACCTTCGCGCGCTTGCCGACTGGGTCCACAGTCCGGACAGCGGTTTCGTCCTCGACAAGTCCTGGACCCTCAGCGATCTTCCGCCCATAACCCCGCACACGCTCGGCAGCTATCAGGGACAGTCGCTTACGGTCGAGCTCTACGCCCGAGAGCAGGGGAAATGAGCGGTTGGTCTCAAGCCCTCAAGAAAGTAAGATTTGCCTCCTGGCCGTGGGACTGGATCTCCTCACCGCTCAGCCTGAAGCCCTTCGACTCCATGTACTCGATGATCACCGACTTGTCAGGAGCACCCTCGTACTGCCGATAGGAAGCCGTCGTCGCCTCGAGCTGGACCTTGGCCACGTCACGCAATCGGTCGCCGGCCGATTTGACGACCTCGAGATCGAGACCCTGGGCGTCGATCTTCAGGTAGTCGACCGACTTGATGCCGGCCTCGTTCATGAAGGTGTCCAGCCGCATGGTCGGCACGATCGCCGTACCGACGACCTTGAACTCCTGCTCGGTGATCCAGCGCTTGACCCCTTCTTTGTCCGCAGGCAAGAGCGAGCTCGACTGCTCATAGGCGTTGAGCTGAAGCTCGGCGCTGCCGTCGCGTTCGGCGATCGCGATCGGGAGGACCACGTAATTGCGCAGGCAGCCCATGATTCGGCTTGCGGCATGAAGGTTGGGCTCGAATGCGTACACCAGCAGTGAAGAATCCGCGGCCGCAAACGGAAAGGTCAGCTCGCCTTCATGAGCGCCGACGTCGATCCAGATCCGGCGATACTTGCGAGATCTCGCCCACCTCACAACTGTTTCGCGCAGCGCGCGGCGGCGCACCTTGCGCAAGAAAGTAGCCGCCGAGGTCATGCGTCCCGAAGCAACGGAAGATTCTCCGTTGCTCACGATCTTCTCAGCGCCAAAGGCATTCAAGGGTCACGTCGGGATCATCCAGCAGAACGCGATTCGAAGCTGGCTGTCTTTACGTCCCAAGCCAAGGGTCATTTTATTCTGCAATGAAGACGGCGCCGCCGAAGTGCTGCGCGGCCTCGAGGTCGAGCTCATCAGCGACGTCGAAACGAATTCCTACGGCACACCGCTCGTGTCGAGCATGTTCGCGCTGGCCGATGCTCGTGCGGCGAGTGACGTGGTGGCGTTTGTCAGCGCGGACATCATCCTCACCCATCGCATCATGGAGGCCGGCCGCATCGCGGCGGCGTGGTCGCGTCGGTTCCTGCTCGTCGCCCAACGACACGACGTTGACTTGCGGCAGCTGATGGAGTTCGACGAGCGTTGGGAGGAGCGCTGGGCCGCCCAGGCGGTGGCTCGCGGCAAGCTGCACTCGCCGGGCGCGATCGACCTGTTCATGTACCCTCGCGGCCAGTACCAGCACATGCCTCCCTTCGCGATCGGCCGAACTTCATATGACAACTGGCTGCTGTGGAACACCGTGGCGTCGGATATTCCGCTCATCGACGCCACCGATTTCGTCACGCTGATTCATCAAAACCACGACTACCTTCACGCGGCGAATGTCGACGTCTGGGACGGCGACGAGGCTCGGGAGAACCGCAAGTGGGTCAAGCACTGGACCAACTTCTACTCGATCGCCCACGCGACCTGGACCATGAGCGCGGAGGGAAAGATCGGCCCCGCTGTGGGCTGGAAATATCGAATGGCCAGACCCAGGCAGTTCCTCAGCTATGCGCTGCGCCCCAGCCGGCGCATCAGGACCCGCCTGCGCAGCTGGCGATTCGCGCGTCGCTACGGCGTTTGATCGATTTCCTGAAGATCGCGCCGGCAAGGCTGCTCTCCGGGCGGAAGCTGGTTGGCCGGGCCGTCGTGCTGTCCGGCGGGCGAGGCGTCGCGTCTGTGCTGTCTGCGGTGTGGGTCATCCTGGTCGCACGCAATTTGCCGCTGGACCAGTTCGGCGAGGTCAGCGTGGCGCTCGCCTTGATCGTCGTCCTCACCTCACTCAGCGATTTCGGCCTGCAGTTCATCCTCGCCAAGGACGTCGTTGATGTCGGCTACATCCGCCGCGGCATTCTCGATGTGGTCATCGCCGGGCGTCTGCTGCTGGGGGTCGTCTTCGCCCTGTTGATGGTGGTGCTTTTCGTGATCGCCACGCACGACGGCAACCTGGCCGTACCTTTGGTGTTCAGCCTGAGCATCGTGGGCGCGGGTCTGTACAACCCGACGATCACGGCGTATCGGGCGACGGGAAACATTCGCCGCGTGATCGACTACCTGTGGGTCCGCGGCAAGTCGGTGCCTGAGCCGGCGGGCCAGCCCCGGCCGCGCCTGCCGTGGAGAGCCGCCGTCCCGTTCACGCTGGCAAGCACGGTGGGCGCCGTCTATACGCGAGTCGACAACTACCTGGTCAGCCTGCTGCGCGGCACCGCTGCGGCGGGCATCTACCGCGCGAGCTACCGGTTCAACGACTTGAACCTCCTGCTGCCCTCCGCCCTGGGCCAGCTCGCCCTCTCGGAAGCCGCGGGGCAGGATCCGAGCACGCGGCTGGCCACCGGCAAGCGCGTCGCCGCGCAGAGCGTGCTGCTCTCCCTGGGACCCGCCGTGGTGGTCTCGGTTTTCGCCTCGCAGCTGCTCACGCTTCTGTTCGGTGCGCGATACGCCGTGGCCGCACCGGTGGTCATCGTGCTGATGGTCTCGACGCTGCCCGGCGCGGCGGCGATCGCCATCCAGGGGCTGACCGGCGTCACCGATCCTCGCCGCTTTGCCGTCGCCACGGCGGGTTCGCTGGCGCTGAACGTGGTTGCCAACCTCATCCTCATCCCGCCCTTTTCAGGTCTCGGCGCGGCTTGGGCCAACGTCATCTCGCAGGGCTTCCTCGCCGCCGCCTACTACTACGTCCTGTGGCGAAAGACGGGCGAGCTGAAGGCGAGTCTCAGCACATGAACCCGCTGCTCAGCATCGTCGCCACCTCGCGCAACGACGAGCATGGCGGCCACCTTCTCGCCCGTATGCAGCTGTTCGTGGACGGCCTCGCCGAGCAGGCCGGGCGATTCCGCCTGCCGGTCGAGCTGGTCCTGGTCGAGTGGAATCCGCCCACGGACCGACCGCCCCTGGCCGAGGCGTTGCGCTGGGCTCCCAACGAGTACTTCCTGCCCCGTGTCATCACAGTTCCGCCGGACGTGCATCGGACCTTCCCCCACGCCGACGGGCTGCCGCTTTTCCAGATGATCGGCAAGAACGTGGGCATCCGGCGTTCGAGCGCGCCGTTCGTCCTCGCGACCAACATCGACATCCTGTTCAGCGACGAGCTGTTCGCCTTCTTCGGCACCGGCCTGAGGCCAAACGCGATGTACCGCGTCGACCGCTACGACGTCCTCGCCGAGCTCGGGGGGGCGCGGCTGCCCTCGCCGGCCGAATGCCGAGCTTTGCCCGTCATTCGCGAGCACCGGATCGATGGGCTGCGCTATCCGAATGGCCGCCCGCCCGTGGTCCATGCTCAAAAGGGTCGCGTCGGCGTCAAACCAGCGGTCGCCGAATTGACCCGCGTTGCGGCGGCGGCGCGTGACCGCATCGTGCTGCCCAGGCTGCACACCAGCGGCTGCGGCGATTTCACGCTGACGAGCCGCGAGATCTGGTTCGCGATGCACGGCTATCCGGAGTGGCCCGCCTACTCCTGGCACATGGACGGCGTGGCGCTGTTCCAGGCGTACGCCGGTGGGGTCGAGATGGTCAACCTGCAGTCGCCGATGGCCGCCTATCACCTGGAGCACGGAGAGGGATCGGGGTGGACGCCGGAGTCGAGCAAGCTCTTCGAACGCCTTGACGCCGCGGGCGTGCCCTATCTCAGCACGCGGGCCTACCGGAGCCTCGCCCGCAGAATGGTCCACGGCGGTCGTGGATTCCACCCCATCAATGGCGACGACTGGGGTCTAGCCGCGCTACAGCTGGCTGATTCCAGCCCCTCCGGCGCCTTTGGCGCGACCTCCCTCTGAAGGGGGAGGAGTGATTTCAGGCAGCTCCGTGCCAGCCAGACCCCAGCTCGCGTCGTTGAGCGGATGGAAGCCGCGCCCTTTGCCCAAGATCTCCCGCGCCACCCGGTCGTAATCGCTTCCGCTCAAGTAGGGGACCCCGGCCGCATCCAGGCGCCCGAACAGGCGCCGCGCGCCTTCGGGGGTCCAGCCGGAGCCGGCGCCATGCTCGAGGTGATAGGCGACCTTCGGGGGAGCGAGCGTGACCATCTCGATCCCGGCCGCATATGCCATCACGAGCGCCAGGCTGTCGAGATGGAACGAATACATCGGCCATTCGGGATAGCCGTGCATGCGGTCCCAGACGCCTTTCGTGGTCAGCGTGAAGTCGCCGCAGCCCCACGTGAAGAGCTCGGGAAGCGCACCTCCATGCGTGACGTTCCACAGCGTCCGGTTGAGCCGCGATCGCATCTGTGCGTACCAGGGCTCGCGCCGCCCGTCGGGGTAGTGCGTTCCATCCTGCCTGTGGGCGCGAATCCACGGTAGGGCGCGACACTCCGCCGGGGACGGGAGCGGGCTTCGGTTTAGGTCGGCCTCGATGTCCAGCCGCTCGACCCGATACAGCGCGTCAGGCTTGAGGTCGCCGGCGAAGGACGCGAACAGCTCGTCGCTGAGCAGGATGTCGATGTTGGTGGCCAGGATGAAGTCCGAAGCGGCCCGCCGGATGCCGGCGTTCTTGGCGATCATCTGGAACAGTGGAAGACCGTCCGCGTGCGCGAACGTGCGATGCAGATCAGACGGGACGGTGACGATCCTGGGTTGAAAGAATTCCGAGCCAGGCCAGTCCAGCGCTGAGGCGAGCGGCGGGCGGTCCGCCGGCGGGTTCCACTCGACCAGCAGCAGCTCGATCGGGAGCCTGAACCGCTGCGCTTGCTCCGCCAGACCGTGGATGAAGATCTGCGTGCGAGCCAGCTGGTTTCCGCCGTGCTCGTCGTTGCGCGTCGCCGCGACGACGCTCAGCCGCGGAGCCGCCGTCACGCTGTCTGGGCAGACCTCGGACGGGCGGTGATCAACGTATGCCAGCCGAGCCGGCTTTCCAGCCACTCGAACCATGGCGTCGGCAGCCAGCGGAAGTACCACACCCACTGGTACTCGTACTTCACGTACTTGTCGATGCGGTAGGGAAAGATGTGGTCCTTGTGGATGTCGACGATGTCGTACGCGTCGCGCAACAGGTACCGGACGCCGCGGAACGAGTAATAGAACGTGACCGGACTTCCTTCCTGCGCCTCGGAGTATCTCGACACCAGCTCATCTGATCTCCAGATTGCGCCGTGCCCGTACGTGAGGATGATCCAGAGCACCTTCCATGACCACTTCGTGTAGAGCATCAGCCGCAGCTCCGTCTCGGGCTTGCAGTACCGCCTGAGCTGCTCCATGACCCGCTCGGGATGCGGCGTGTGATGAATCACGCCAAAGGAGTAGATCAGGTCGTACTTCTCGACCGGCACGAACTCGCTCAGGTGCTCTGCGTCGCCCTCGTAAAAGTTCGCCTCCAGCCCGAAGACCTCGAACCGCTTCCTGCACACGTCCAGGCTTTCGTGGGAGAGGTCCACGACCGTGATGTCGGCCCCCGCACGGGCGAAGTTGATCGAGTCGGTGCCGATGCCGCATCCGATCTCGAGCACCTTCTTGCCACGCCATCTTTCGAAGTCCGCGAAGGCGGGGATGTGCGGCTCGACGAAATATTTCCGGGCCTCGACCTCATCGAAGTATTCGCGCGTCCCGACCGGCTTGGTCGAGTGCCTGATGTTGCAGGGCCGCCGGCTCCAGTAGGCGCGAACCTGGTCGATGACCGAGGGGGCGCCCGTGGTCGCCGCCATCAGGTCAGCCCCGCGCGCGGGCCGGGTCGGTCCACATGCCGGCCAGCGCCTTGTGGAGGCGCTGGTTGTCGTCCCCGAGCCCAAGTCCGACGTAGTTGGGCCGGTCGCCCGCTTGCTTGCGCAGGAGCCGCCACGCGTCCACCACCATCGTCGACTCCGGGACCTTCGCCAGGTCGAGGCCGGCGTAGGCGCGGTCCGGGTTCATGATCACGACCACGTCCTTTTCTGTGATGGCTTCATCGACGCTCGACGCGTAGACCACCTGGTCGCCCAGAACTCCGCGCGCCGAGTCCATGGCCATGGGGTCGTGGACGGTCACGCTGGCGCCCGAGCCGACCAGGCTCTTCGCCAGCAGGAACCCGGCGCTCTCTTCGATCACGTTGCTATCGGGCTTGTAGGAAAGGCCCAGGATCGCCACCGAGCCGCCGTCGGGAACCATCCCCAGCACGCGCGTCGCGAGGCGCTCGTTGGTGGAGCCGTTGAAGTCGTGCACGGCCTCGGCGAGCGACGCCCGCTGCCCCAGCTGGCGCGCCAGGTAGGCCAGCGCCTGGTTGTCGCGCGGGAAGCACGGACCGCCGTAGGCCACCGCGCCTTTCAAATAGCGCCGGCCGATTCGCGTGTCGAGCCCCAGGGCGGATGTCACCGTGTCGACGTCTCCCCCCGGAAGCTGCTCACTCAGCGCCGCGACCATGTTGGCGAAGGAGATTCTCATCGTCACGTATGCGTTGACCGAGATCTTGGTCAGCTCCGCGTTGACCAGGCTCATCCGCGCCACTTCCGGCTCGTTGTCGACGACCCCTCTGTACAGCTCCGCGAGCTTCTCGCCTGACCGCTCGTCGTACTCGCCGATGAGCAGGAACTCGGGGTTCAGGAAGTCTTTGATGACCTGGCCCAGGGCGATGAACTCGGGGCTGTAGCACACGCCGAAGTCCTTGCCGCAGCGCTTGCCGGACTCCTGCTCCAGGACCCGGATCATGCCGTACTCGGTCGATCCCGGCAGGACGGTGCTCGTGAGCACGACCAGGTGGTACGCGGGCTTGCTGCGCAGCGCCCTGCCGATCGACTTTGCCGCCTCGAGCACGTAGGTGATCGTGAAACCCCCCTCGTCAGTGCTGGGAGTCGGCACGACGATCAGCGTCGCCTCCGTCGAGCTCACAGCGTCCGCTATGTCCTGCGTGGCGCGCAAACGCGAGTGCGCCCGCTGGAGCATCTCGGCAAGACCGGGCTCCGTCACCGGCGCCTGGCCCTTGTTGACGAGGTCAACCGTGCGCGCGGACACGTCTGCGCCGACCACCGTGAACCCCTTGTCGGCGAAGCACGCGGCGATGCAGGCGCCGAGCTTGCCGAGACCGATGATTGAAACCGGTGGGCGTTTCGTCATGACCGCTTCCCTGCCGGCTCGGCTTTGGTCTCACCACGCTCCGTGAGCATGCGGCCGAAATAACCGCGGACGACGTCGGGGTCCTTGGTCGAGTTGTACCAGTCGATCGTCCTGTGCAGGCCGTCGAAGAACTTCATCTTCGGGCTCCAGCCGATCAGCTCCTTGGCCCGCTGGTTGCTCGCGACGCGGTTCAGCGGTCCGGTCGGCATGTGCTTGAGGAATTTGATCTCGGCCTTCTTACCGGTATAGCGGAGCACCTCCTGGACCGCGTCGATGACGCGTGTCCGCTCCATCGTGCCGAGGTTGATGGGTGTGCCATCGACGACGTCGCTCTCGGCGGCGGCGACCATCCCGTCCGCGATGTCGCCGACGTATGTCCAGTTGCGGATCTGCGTGCCGTCGCCCCACACCTCGAAGGGGTTCTGGTCGATGAACGCGCGCGCGATCATCGCGATCACGGCGTGGTTCTCGACGCCGCGCTCACCGTAGACGGTGAACAGGCGGCACGAGACCGACCGCAGCCCGACCTGCCGGTACCATGACTGCAGCGAAAGCTCGCCCATCAGCTTGGCCCAGCCGTACATATGGTCTGAGTCGTACGGCGGTCCCACCATCTCCTCGGTCAGGTAGAGCTCCTTGGAGATGTCCTGCTGGATGTAGTTGGGGTACACGCAGCCGGATGACGCGAACACGAACTTGTCGACGTCGGCGTCGATGGCGGACTTGACCATGAGCCCGTCCATGACGAGGTTCCTGCCGCACTCCGCATCGTGCATCTCCACGTAACCCCGGCCGCCGTGGATGGCCGCCAGGTGGAAGACGTAGTCGACGCCGTGGCACGCCGCGTCGGTCGCTCCAGGCGCGAGTAGGTCGGCCTGCATGAGCTCGACGACTCCGGTGTCCAGATGGGTGCGGATGTTGTCCACCGTTCCGCTGGAAAGGTCGTCGACGACCCGCACGTGGCGAACGCCGCGCTCAACCAGCCGGTCGACGACGTGCGATCCGATGAACGATGCCCCGCCGGTCACGAGCACGCTCTTGCCTGACCAGTCGAGTGCCTTGCCGTGTTGGTTCTTGTTTTGCGTCAACTGCCTAAGCTCCAGAGGTGGATTTTGCTGTTTCGTGTTGCCGAAGTAGTGCAAGGGCGATGCCAGAAGCTGACGCCAGCTCACTTATATCACCGCTCCACAGCATTTCGACCGCATCTTTGACACTCTTGAGAGCCACAACGCTCTCCGCCAGGTCGTGCGATGAGGGCACGCCGACCCGCCTGGCGCCCGTCGCCAGGAAAACGTGCTCGACCCCGCAGCGCCGGTTGCCGTCGACCACGTAGCTGCCCAGCGCGGACCACTGGTCGGCGGCGTAACCCGTCTCCTCCAGCAGCTCGCGGCGTGCCGCCGCCGCGGGGGTCTCGTCGCCTTCGATGAAACCTGAGGGCAGCGAGTACGTCATGTGCTTGGGACCATGCCGGTAGTGTCGCACCACGACCAATTCGCCTTCGTCCGTCAACGGCGCAACGACGACGAAGTTACGCAGACGGATCGTGTAGAAGTCGTCCACCAGGCGCCCGTCCGGGAGCCGTATGTGCTCCTCAAACACCTCAATCCACGGTTCCCGCCGGAGGAGGCTCGTGGTCGACTCCACCACCCAGTCACTCCCGCCCGCAGGGTCACCACTCCCGACCAGGGGAGTCGCAGGGCCCTTCATTCGAGGGCACAAATCTTACTAAGGCCCTCCCCATTCATGGGATGGCGCCGATCCTTCGCTTTCATGGCGAGGTGGCCAGAAGGGCCGGAGGGCAGCCGACGGAGGGGCAGGGTGTGGGACGCGCCAGAGCTCGGCCGTTAACTGCCTGATACCGTAATCACCCACCACGTGGATACCGTGTCACGCGTCGGAGTCGTCGGCCTGGGCACGATCGGAGCGCAGGAGCTGGCCCTCTGGCAGCGCGCCGGCCTCGATCCGATCGGCTACGACATCTCGGAGCCGCGCGCCAGATCGCTCGGCGGGACGACCCGGATCGAAGAGCTCGAGCCGGCCGAGGCCCTGATCCTCTGCCTGCCCAACCTCGCCCCGTCGGGCGAGAACAGCATGCAGGCGTTCGACCACTTCGTCGACGTGGCGCAGCGCCTGGGCGTGAGGGAGAGGCTGATCGTCATCGCCAGCACGGTCCCGATCGGCTTCACCAAGCACTTCGCCGCCCGGCTGGGCCGCCACGGCCGCTTCGTCGCGCACGCTCCCGAGCGGTTCGACCCCGGACGCGGCACGGAGCTGGGCGAGATCCCGCGCGTCGTCGGCGCGCTGAGCCCGGAAGCGCTGGAGGCCACCACCAACCTGTACGGGCGGGCGAAAGTTCCCGTCCACCCGGTCGAACCGGTGGAGGTGGCCGAGGCGTCCAAGCTGCTGGAGAACTCCTTCCGCCTGGTCAACATCTCCTTCATCAACGAGTTCGCCGAGCTTTGCCGCCGCATCGGCATCGTGGCCGCCGATGTCATCGACGCCGCCGCCACCAAGCCTTTCGCCTTCATGCCCCACCAGCCGGGCGTTGGCGCCGGCGGCACCTGCATACCGACCATGCCCCGCTACCTGCTCGACGCGGCCAAGGACAGCGGGGTCGAGATGCCGATCCTGCGCGATGCGGTCAACGGCAACGAGCAGGTTGTGAAGAGGGTCGCCGAGCATGTCCGCCGGCTGCTGGCCGCCGGCGGGATCAAGCGGGCCAGGATCCTGGTCGTCGGCGCGGCTTACAAGCCGAACTATCCAGACGCACGCGCCTCCGCGGCGCTCGCCTTCTCGCGCGGACTGGCCCGCGAGCACGACGTGGTCGTCTTCGACCCGATCGTCGACGCGAAAGGTTTTCCCGAAGACCTGCCGCTGGTACGCGAGCTTCCCCGGGATCAGCAGTTCGATGCAGTCGTCGTCGCGCTCAAGCACCGCAACACGGACATCGATGCGCTGCGGCCGTTGAGCCCCATCCTGATCGACCTGGTTCGTGGCGCAGTCGAGGCGACAGAATCGATCTCGAGCCCCAACCGGTAGGCGGCCTCCGCGCCATGCGGATCTGGATCGTCAACCACTACGCCGACCCGCCCGACGGCCTCGCCACGCGCAGCTTCGACATCGCCAAGCGGATGGTCGAGAAGGGTCACCCGACGACGATCTTCGTGTGCGCGTTCAGCCACTACCACTTCCGCTACGTGCGCAAGCTCGGTTGGCGGCTGTGGCGAGACGAGGACATCGAGGGCGTGCGTTACGTATGGATCGCCGCCAACTCATACCACGCCAACGATTGGCGCCGCGTCTTGAACATGGTCGTTTTCAGCACCCTCGCATTCATCTCAGGCCTGGTCCGCCGCGAGCGGCCCGAGGTCGTCGTCGGCGTGTCCGTGCACCCGCTTGCCGCGCTGGCCGGGTTCTACCTCGCACGGATCAGGCGGGCTCGTTTCTTTTTCGAGGTGACCGACCTGTGGCCACAGACGCTGATCGACTTCGGACTCCTGAGCCCAGAGGGCCGGACGGCACGCGCCATGCGCCGCCTGGAGCGACACCTCTTCCGCCACGCGGAACGCATCGTCATGCTGTGGCGGCACACCGACGAGTACGTCAAGTCGCAAGGCATTTCGACATCCAAGATCCTTTGGGTGCCGCACGGCGTCGAGCTCGAGCGCTACGAAGAGCTCGAGCCGTATCGAGGCGCTCCCGGCCGCCCATTCCGGATCATGTTCCTCGGAGGGTTTGTGGCCTCGAACTCGATCGACAGCATCCTCGACGCCGCGACGGTGCTCGCGCGCAGAGGCCGTGGCGACATCAAGTTTCTTCTCGTCGGGTCGGGCCAGGAACGCGGGCGCCTCATGGAGCGGGCCCGCTCGCTGGAGCTGGACAACGTGGAGTTCCCGCCGGCCGTGCCCAAGCGCGAGGTGGCACGCACCATGGCCGGCGCCGATGCCTTCATCTACGGCCTGCGCGACCTGCCCCTGTACAGGTTCGGCATCAGCCTCAACAAGCTGACCGATTACCTCGCGGCCGGCAGGCCGATCGTCTTCTTTGGCAAATCGACCTACGACCCGGTCAAAGAAGCGCAGGCCGGCTTCAGCGTCCCGCCGGGCGACCCGGAGGTCCTGGCTGATGCGATCGAGCGACTCGTTGCCCTGACGCCCGTCGAGCGGATGGAGATGGGAGAGCGCGGCCGCCGCTACCTGCTCGAGCACCACAACATCCCGAAGCTTGCCGAGCGCCTGCTCGAGGTGTTCGAGAAGGAGCCTGTGCCCGCGTGAAGCGCCGCAACTACCTCACGACGTTCATGGCCGAGGGGATCGTCATCGTCAGCTACCTGCTGTCCTTCCGTCTCGTCGCCGCGTATGCGGGCACCGAGGGCTTCGGCGAATACTCGCTTTCGCGCCGCACCCTGTCCCTGCTTGCGCCGCTCGCCGTGCTGGGCGCCGACCTCGGCCTTGCGAGGTATGCCTCCTACGCGGAGGCCGAGGAGTCAGGCAAGTCGCCCAGCTTTGCCGCCGCCGCGCTGATCATCCTGGCCGGCGCAGTCGCCGTGGTCAGCGTCGTGCTGCTGGTCGCCACGACGTTCTGGGGAGAGGTCTTCTTCGGGTCGTCGGCCTACACGAGCTTGATCCTGGCGCTGCCCCCGCTCATCGCCGGGGCGGGCGTGCACTCGCTGACGTACAGCTATCTGCGCGGCCTCAACCGGATCCAGGAGGCCAACGTGCTGATGGCGGTCAACCTGGGTTTGCTGCCGCTCGGCGCGATCGTGGCCTTCCAAGGATCGGTGCTCACGATCCTGGCGGCGATGGGCATCGGGTGGACCGCCGTGGCCGGCGTCTTCCTGGTCCGGCTGCCGCTGCGGTTCACGGCCCTCCGCGAGCGCCTGCGCGAGCTCCTGCAGTTCGGCGTGCCGCGTATGCCCGGTGACCTTTTCTCGCTTGGGCTTTTCGCGATGCCCGGCATCCTTGTCGCCCACGCCACCGACATCAGGGTCGCGGGAATCGTCGCCTTTGGAGTGGCGGCGGTGAGCATGATCGGATCTGGGCTGACGCCGGTCAGCTTCCTTCTCCTCCCGCTGGCCGCGCGCCTGCTCGCTGCGGGCAAGGTGGGGCAGCTGCGCAACGAGGTGGTCGAGGTCGTGGGCATCACCCTGGCCGCGACGCTTGTCCTGGTCGTCCTGCTCGAGGTGTTCGCCGGCCAGATCGTGAACCTCTACCTGGGCCCCAACTTCTCGGGCGGGGTCGACGTGCTCCGGCTCACCCTGATCGGCGCGCTTCCGTGGGCTTCCTACATAACCCTGCGCAGCGTCATCGACGCGCGTCACGTGGCGCCGATCAACGCGCGCAACCTGGGCGTGTCGTTCGCGCTGGCCCTGGCCCTGGCCTTTGCGCTCCAGCGGGTGGCCGATCCGACCACGGCCGCGGTGCTTTCGTTCGTGCTGGCTCTGTGGGTGCTGGCCGGCCTCACGATGCTGGAGGCGAACCGCGTCGCGGAGATCCTGGGCTACCCGATCGACCGCACGCCGGCCGGCCTCGCGCGGTTCGCGCTGCTGGCCGGGCTTCCCATCGTCATCGTGGTGAGCTCACCGCAGCGCCCGGCGCTCGCCCTTTTGATCTCTCTCCTCTATGTCGTGATGGCGCTGTTCTCGCTGCGCCTGAATCGCACAAATCTCGTGATGCTCGGTTACGTCGGCGCCGTGGCCGCATGGATGACCATCTCGTGGCTGCGGACCAAGTACCTCCTGCACCTGACTCCTGATCAGCTCAGCTACGGCACCGCGAAATACACGTACTTCGTCTTCGTCGTACTGCCGCTTGCCGCGTCGGTGGCCATGATTGTCAACAAGGTCGAGGACGCCTGGCCGATCGCCGGGTCGCAGCTGGCGATCGGCGGCGTCGTCGGGCTGATCACCATCGCGCTGCTGGGAGACAAGATCCTCGGGGCCGACCGCTACAGCTGGCAGGGCGACCTGATCGCGCTCGCGGTCCTGATCGCCATCCAGCCGTGGCTCGTGAAGAGCATCTGGGCTTCGGGCGCGGTCGGAATCCTGGGCACAGCCGGGATCATGTTCGCGGGCGCTAGGCAGTCACTGGTCGCCTTTGCGCTCGCGCTGCTGCTCTCCGCCGGCTACTGGGCCGGGTCGAAATACGTCCGCGAGACTCGAGGCACGCCGGGTGCGATTCGCGGCGCACTCGCCAATCGCTACGTCGTGCTGCCGCTGTGCCTGCTGCTTCTGACCGGTGGCGCGATCGCGGCCACCTATCACTGGACACCGAGCAGCTACTGCTACTGCATCACCGACCGCCTCATCAGCCTCCAGAACAACGGCCCGGGCGATCGCGACAAGATGATCTACCGCGGGCTGGGTCTTCTCGGCCAGGACCCGATCCTGGGTACTGGTCTCGGCTCGTTCGCCGGGTCGGTGCCCATGTCGCTGAGCCCGGGCAACTTCTACACCGGCATCAAACGGGCTTCACCCGCCACCGCGGGGGTGATGATGATCGTGACCGTCTTCTTCACGACCTCGAACCTCAGCGGCGACATCCCCAGCGATCGCGGGCTGTGGGTGTTCGGCATCCTCGCGCTCAAGCCCGGCCTGGACGCGTTCGGGCTGCGGGTGACCGTGCCCACCAAAGCCAAGGCTCAGGTCAAGACCGCCGCACCTGTCACCTGACCTCACGTCGGGGCCGCGCGTGCACCACGAGCGGCAGCTTGGCAGGAGCGTGTCCGGGGCCTATTTGCGACACTCTAGGGGTGACTGCCGCCTCCTGGCTCAGCCGCAAGGGCCATGCGTTGCTGCGTTACGGCCCTGGTTTTGCCATCGAGGTCCTGATCTTCTGGGTCGTGCTCGAGACCTTCCAGCAGCTGAACTACGGCGGCCGCATCATCACCACGCCCCAGTCGCGCACCGCGCTGCTCCTCTCCGTCGCGTTCGTCGGGCTCGCGATGGGCGCCGCCGAGGCGCGCTTCAAGCTCTACCGCCGGATCTGGAAGGTGGCGGGCATCCACGATGCGATCGCGACCGGTTTCGCCGTGGTCGAGGCGTCGCTCCTCATCGCCCTGGCCAACTGGGTCCTGCCCGGTGACTACCGCGTGTTCCGGCTCGCCGTGCCCCTCCTGGCCGCGCCCGCGGCGCTGATGGGCATCGGCATCTTCCGCCTGCTGCCCCGCCTGATCTCGCGAGCTCCAGCGACCGGCAGCCGGCTTCTGATCGTGACCACGTCGGCCTCTCACCCGTCCGTGAGAGAGCTCGTGCAGTCGCCGAGCCCGGAGTGGCAGGCGGTGGGGATCGTCACCATGGACGGGCGCCAGCTCAACCAGACGGTGCTCGGAACACGCGTGGTCGGCCACGTCGACGACCTGAAGCAGCTCCTCGAATCGACCGAGGCGGATGGTGTCGCCTTCGTCCTCGACCGCGACTCGCGGCCGGAGGACAAGGAGATGTTCAACGTCAGCCTGCAGGCCGGCCTGCCGCTGTTCATCGTCCCGGCGGCCGAAAACTTGATGGGCCGCCACCACAGCGCGCGCCTGCGGCAGCTGTCGGCCGACGACCTGGTGGGCAGGACGCACCGCCAGCTCGAGGTCGAGCAGGCGCGTGAGCACGTCGCGGGCAAGACGGTACTCGTCACGGGCGCCGCCGGCTCGGTCGGCTCGGAACTGACGCGACTGCTCGCCGGCCTCGCCCCGCAGCGGCTCGTCCTGGTCGACAACAACGAGAGCGGTCTGTTCGACATCACCGAAGAGCTGCGGATGGCGCTGCCCATCGACATCCGCGAAGCGCTGGTCTCCATCACCGACCGCGAAAAATTGCTGACGGTCTTCGCCGAGGAGCGGCCGGACGTCGTCTTCCACGCGGCGGCCTACAAGCACGTGCCCATGATGGAGGCGCATCCCGCCCAGGCCGTGACCACCAACGTGATCGGCACATACAACACGCTGCGCTGCGCCGAGGCCGCGGGCGTGAACAGCTTCGTGCTGATCTCCACCGACAAGGCGGTCGCGCGCCACTCCGTGATGGGTTGCACGAAGCGACTTTGCGAGCAGATGATCCTCGGCTGGCGCGGCGAGATGACGTGCTGGGCGGTGCGCTTCGGCAACGTCGTGGGCAGCCGCGGGAGCGTTGTTCCGCTGTTCGAAAGGCAGATCGAGCAGGGCGGACCGGTGACGATCACGCACCCGGAGATGACGCGCTACATGATGACAATCCGCGAGGCGGTCTCCCTTGTGATCAAGACGCTCACCGTCGCCAAGGCCGGCCACGTCTACATGCTCGACATGGGCGAGCCGATGCGGATCGTCAGCCTTGCGGAGGCGCTGGTCCGGGCGCGCGGCCTGCGGCCGGGCGAGGACATCGAGATCGTCTACACCGGGCTGCGGGCGGGCGAGCGGTTGCACGAAGAGCTGCTCGGGCCGGACGAAGGCTCGCGGCCAACAGACCATCCGGCGATCATGGAAGTCGTCTCGCCGCGGAACTTCAGCCCTGAGAGCCTCGAGTGGACGATTCGCCGCCTCGACGAGCTGGCGCGCGAGGGCCGCGCCGACGAGCTGGTGCGGACGCTGAAGCTGGCGGCCAGCGACCAGCCGCCTGCGCCACCCGAAGAGCCACGAATCGAGCGGCAGCGGGACGTCCGTCGAGCGAACGATGACTCGTAACACCGAGTCCAAGCTGCTCCGCACCGAGCAGGAGAGGGCGGTCGGATCGGCGATTGAAAAGGTCTTCAACGCGAGCGCCGACCCGGTCGAGATCAGGATCGAGAACTTCCCCAAGTACGTGCGGCGCCAGCACCTCACCAGGCTCCTGGCCCTGTACGAGATTTTCAAGCGGATCCTGCCCGTCAAAGGCTCGATCGTCGAGTGCGGCGTGAACCGCGGCTACGGCTTGATGGCGTGGGCGAAGCTGAGCGCGGTGCTCGAGCCGGTCAACCTCACTCGGCGCATCTACGGCTTCGACAGCTTCGCCGGCTTCCCCGCAGTGAGCGACAAAGACCACACCGGCCCGGGCTGGAAGACGGCTGAGGTCGGCGGCCTGCAGGCCGACTCGTACGACGAGCTGCTCGAGCTGATCAGCATCAACGACAAGGACCGTTTCCTCGGCCACATCCCGAAGGTCGAGCTGATCAAGGGCGACGCGACCGAGACGATCCCCCGCTTCATGAAGGACCACCCGCATCTTGTGGTGAGCCTGCTCTTCCTCGACTTCGACCTCTACGAGCCGACGAAAGCCGCGCTGGAGGCGTTCGTCCCGCGCATGCCGAAGGGCGCGATCCTCGCGTTCGACGAGCTCGACAACCCGATCTGGCCGGGCGAGACGCTCGCCCTGCTCGATGCCGTCGGCATCCGCAAGCTCGAGCTGGAGCGATTCGACTTCGACCCCTACATCGCCTTCGCGAGGACTTCTTGAAGCCAGCTGCTGACCAGGATCTCAATGCGCTCGCGAAGCGGCTTCGCTCGCATGCGCTGCGCATGATCAGCGCGGCCAAGACATCTCATATCGGTTCGTGCCTTTCGGTCGCCGACATCCTGGCCGTGCTGTACGGCTCGATCCTGCGCGTCGATCCGAAAAGGCCGGGGTGGCCGGAGCGCGACCGGCTGATCATGTCCAAGGGCCACGCGGCGGCGATCCTCTACGCCGCGGTGGCGGAGGCCGGGTTCATGCCGACCGAGGCGCTCGCCGAGTACGCGCGCAACGGTGGCCAGCTCTACGGGCACGCGACGCACTGGGGCGTGCCGGGGGTCGAGATGTCGAGCGGGTCGCTTGGCCACGGCCTGCCCGTCGGAGCCGGCATGGCGCTCACCGCCAAGCGCGCCGGCGCGAACTGGCGCGTTTTCGTCGTCATGAGCGACGGCGAGTGCGACGAAGGCTCGAACTGGGAGGCGATCCTGTTCGCGGGACATCACCAGCTCGACAACCTCAACATCGTGATCGACTACAACAAGATCCAGAGCCTCGACCGGGTCGAGAAGACGCTTCGCCTCGAACCGCTGGCGGACAAGCTCCGCGCCTTCGGCTGGGAGGTGCGCGAGGTCGACGGCCACGACGTGCACGCGCTGCGCGAGGCGTTCGAGGCTCTCCCGCTGGCAGCGGCCAAGCCCAACGCGATCATCGCGCACACCGTCAAGGGCAAGGGCGTGAGCTGGATGGAGGGCAAGGTGCTGTGGCACTACAGGGCGCCGACGCCCGAGGAGCTCGAGACCGCGCTGGCCGAGGTGGCGGCGTCGTGAGGACGGCGTTCATCCAGACGCTCAACGAGCTGGCCGATCGCGACGAGCGCGTCTGCCTGATCGTCGGCGACCTCGGCTACTCGGTGATCGAAGAGTTCGCGAGCAAGCACCCCGACCAGTTCGTCAACGCGGGGGTTTCAGAGCAGAACATGATTGGCCTCGCCGTCGGGATGGCGCTCACCGGCAAGGTCGTTTTCACCTACTCGATCGGCAACTTCGGCACCCTCCGCTGCCTGGAGCAGATCCGTAACGACGTCTGCTACCACCGCGCCGAGGTCAAGGTCGTCGCGGTCGGCGGCGGGCTCGCCTACGGCAACCTCGGCGTGACGCACCACGCTTCGGAGGACGTCGCGATCATGCGCTCGCTGCCCAACATGACGGTGGTCGCGCCGGGAGACCCGGTCGAGGCACGCCTGGCCACGCGCGCCGTGGTCGCGCTGAACGGGCCATGCTACTTGAGACTCGGCAAAGCCGGCGAGCCTGTCGTCCACGCCAAGGAACCCGATTTCGCGCTCGGGCGCGCGATCACTCTGTTGGATGGATCAGACGTGACGCTGATCGCCTCGGGCGGCATGCTCGCCACCTCGGACAGGGTCGCGCGCGCCCTGACCGATCAGGGGCTCGGGGTGCGGCTGATCAGCATGCACACGGTCAAGCCGGTCGACCGCCAGGCGATCACGCGCGCCGCGACCGAGACCCGCTACGTCTTCACGCTCGAGGAGCACAGCGTCGAGGGCGGCCTCGGCGGCGCAGTGGCGGAGGTGATGGCAGAGATCGAGGCGCCGCATGCGCCGCTCAAGCGGATCGGCCTGCGGCCGGAGTTCAACACAACCGTCGGCGATCAGACTTACCTGAAGAAGGTGCACGGTCTCGACGAGGAGACAGTCCTGAAAACGATCCAGCAGATAATCACGAGGAGCTATGGACGTGTCGGTTAGGTTCTGGGAACCGGGCAAGGAGTTTCAGCGCATCGAGCAGGAAGTAATGGCGACGATGCGCGATGTGCTTTCGAAAGGTGACCTGATCATGCGCGAGCAGATGGTCGACTTCGAGCGCAACCTGGCGGCTTTCGTCGGCACGGCCGACGCGGTCGGCGTGAGCAACTGCACAGACGGCATGCGGCTCCTGCTTGAGGCTGCAGGAATCGGCCCCGGCGACGAGGTCATCACCGTCTCGCACACGTTCATGGCCACCATGGCGGTGGTCCACCAGGTCGGCGCCACGCCCGTTCTCGTCGATGTCGGCGACGACCATGTCATGAACGTTGACCTGGTCGAGAAGGCGATCACGCGCCGCACCAAGGCGATCATGCCCGTGCACCTGAACGGCCGGCTGGTGGTCATGGACCGGCTGATGGAGATCGCCCACAAGCACGACCTGCTCGTCATCGAAGACTCCGCCCAGGCGTTGGGCGGCGCCTACCTCGGTGTGCGCGGGGGGGCGTGGGGCCTGGCCGGCGCCTTCAGCTTCTACCCCGCCAAGCTCCTTGGCGCCTACGGCGACGCCGGGGCGATCGTGACCAGCGACACTCAGCTCGCCAACCGGGTGCGGGAGCTGCGCGACCACGGGCGCATCTCCAAGACCGGTTACTCGGGCTGGGGCTGGAACTGCCGCCTCGACAACCTGCAGGCCGCAGTCCTCGACCTCAAGCTGAAGAAGGTCCCCGATTGGATCAACCAGCGGCGAAGGCTCGCCGCCATTTATGACGAGGAGCTGGCGGACGTTGGTCGGATCAAACGCCCGGCGGGTCCAGACGGCGGACCACACTTCGACATCTACCAGAACTACGTCATCGAGGCAGATCGCCGCGACGAGCTTGTCGCCCACCTGGCGGCGAGGGGGATCGAGACGCTCGTCTCGCCGGGCCCGATTCCCAACCACAAGCAGCCGGTCGGCCTGGACCACTTCCACCTGCCGAAGACCGAGGACCTGTGCACACGCGTGCTGTCGCTGCCGCTCAACAACGAGCTGGATGAGGAGCAGGTGCTGGAGGTCGCGGCGGGGATCAAGGGCTTCTACTCCTGAGCCGAAGCCGGGGCGCCAAGCGCGCGTTCGACATCGCTCTCGCGTCCGCCGGCCTGGTCCTCGGCTCGCCGGTGATGCTTGCCATCTGGGGGCGGATCAAGCTCGACCGCGACGGTCCCGCGATCTACGCCGGGCGCCGTGTGGGCAAGGGCGGCCGCGAGTTCCGCATGTACAAGTTCCGGACGATGGTCACCAACGCGGACAGCGTCGGCGGCCCGAACACGCCGGACGACGATCCTCGCCTCACGAGGACCGGTCGCTTCCTGCGGCGCTACAAGCTCGACGAGCTGCCACAGCTGGTCAACGTGTTGCGCGGTGACATGAGCTTTGTCGGACCCCGACCGCAGGTCCCCGAAGAGGTGGCCAGCTACACGGCGCAGGAGCGAGAGATCCTGAGCGTCCGGCCGGGCATCAGCGACTGGGCGTCGCTGCGCTTCCACAACGAGGGCGAGATCCTGGCCGGGCAGCCCGACCCTGACCGCGCTTACGCCGAGCTGATTCGACCTGAGAAGATGCGCCTCGGACTCGAGTACGCCAAGCGCGGCACGTTTCGCGACGATGTCGATATCCTCGTCCGGACCGCGCTGCTTCCGTTCCGCAAGTGACCGGGGATTACACCGCCGTCACTGAGACGTGGGGGCTGCCCGCCTCGCCCGAGCAGCTGGCGATGCAGTACTTCCGCTACCGGATGGGCGCGGAGCTCGCACCAGGCGGAGCGGTGCTGGAGGTGGGATGCGGAAGCGGAATGGGACTTCCGTACCTGGAGGCGCACGCGCGGATGACCGTCGGCGGCGATTACACCATGGCCCTGCTGCGCGAGGCGCGCCGCCACCTTCCCGACGCGAATCTCGTCCGCATGGGGGCGGAGCACCTGCCGTTCGTGGATCACGCTTTCGACGCGGTGCTGATGCTGGAGATGATCTATTACGTCGCCGACCACGAGGCGGCGCTCGCCGAGTGCCGGCGGGTGTTGAAACCGGGCGGCAGGCTCCTGGTGTGCCTGCCCAACCGCGACCGCCCGGACTTCAACGCGAGCCCTTACAGCACCCGATATCCCAACCTCGGTGAGATCGCATCGCTTTTGCGCGATAGCGGCTTTGAGCCTCGCGTTTACGGCGCGTTTCCAGTCGAGGCGGCGTCCTCGCGCGATCGCGTGCTCGCTCCGCTGCGCCACCTCGCGGTGCGCTACCGGCTGATTCCGAGCTCGATGCGGGCCAAGTCGATGCTCAAGCGAATCCTGTACGGCAAGCTGCCGGAGCTCGGCGTTGTGCGCGACGGCTTGGCCGATTACGCAGATCCTGTCGAGCTCGACGCATCCGCCGGATCAGATAGTCGGTTCAAGAATCTTTACGCCGTGGCCGTCGCGACGTCGCTGTGAGCGACTGATAACATGCCTCCGCAGTGTCTCTCCTAGAGGACGCTCTCCGGCCTGCCGAAGGTTCGCCGGCGGTCAGCGCGCAAGCCCAGGTCCTCCTCATCTGCGTCAACTATCGAAAGCCGACTGAGACTCGGCGCTTCGTCTCCAGCGTGTGCGAGCAGACGCTGAACGTACCGATGGAAGTGATCGTGGTCGACAACAGCCCGGAGCCCGAGTTTGACTCGGCCGAGGCGCAGGTCAAGGTGTTCGCGAGCGGCAAGAACCTCGGTTACTTCGGCGGTGCAGCAGCCGCTTTGCGTGATTACCTGAAGTACCATCCGCTGCCGGACTGGGTGATCGTCTCCAATCCCGACGTCTCCCTGCCGGATCACGACGTGCTGCAGAAGCTGCTCGACTCGCATCGCGGTGACGCCGCCGTCATCGCACCCTCGATCCGCACGCTCAACTCGTTCGTCGAGCAGAACCCGTACATGCGCGTGCGGCCAACTCGATGGCGGATGCGCATGAACGCGCTGATCTTCAGCCACTATCCCGTCGACGCGGTATACCAGGGCCTGAGCTGGATCAAGCACCGAACTCTCGACGGCGTGACGACACAAGACCCCTCAGCGACCGCGGCCGTGAGCGAGAGGATCTACGCGCCGCACGGATCCTTCATCGCGCTCCACCGGAGCTATTTCGAGAAGGGCGGCACGCTGGACTACGGCGCTTTTCTCTTCGGAGAGGAGATCTTCGTCGCCGAGACCGCCCGCAGGCTCGGCCTGACCGTCTTGTTCGAGCCTTCGATCGTCATCGAGCACACCGAGCGCAGCACCGCGCACGGCCTGTGGAACCGCGAGACGTCGCGCTACCGAAGGCAGGCCTCGCGTTACCTCGCCCGCCACTTCTTCTGAGGTCGGCTCGTGAGCTGGCCGGCCGCAGCCATCTTCTTGCTCTTGCCTGCGATCGCGTGGGTGGCGCGTAGGTCGGGCGGGAGCTGGTACGCGCCGGCCGCGTTCTTCGCGGCGTTCTGGTGCGTCTTCGCCGGCTTGCCTCTGGTCGCGGGCCCGATCGGGGTGGCGCCGGCGGGGATGCTGTTTCTGGCCGCCGCGTGCGCAGCCGTGTTCGCCGGGGCGTGGCTGGCTCAAAAGCGGCCGGTCCCGGCCGATCCTCAACTCGAGGTGCGCGAGCCTCCACTGCTCGGCTGGCTGATCGCCGCGTGCACGGTGCTGGGGTTCGTGGTGGTCGGGATCATTCTCTACAGCGTCGAGACGAGCGGCAGCGCCGTGCCGATCCTGTCTTTCGACGCCATGGTGCAGACCATCCACAGGCTGGCCGTGGCGAGAAACGGCGGCACGTGGGAGGAGCCGGCCGCGGCTCGTGTGCTCACCACCGCAACCTACCTCGGACCGATGCTGAGCGGGCTCATGCTCGGCCTCCGCACCCAGGGTTGGTCGCGGTGGCTCTCGTTCGTCGTGCTTCTGCCGTCGGTCTTGATCACGGTGATACTGACGACGAAGTCATCGCTGTTGCTGCCGCTGGCTCTGGGAGCGAGCTCCTACCTGGCGGCGAGCATCGCCGGGGGCCGACGTCCGCGACTGGACCTGAAGCGCGCGGCCTTGGTGGCATGCGTGCTCGGACTCATCATTGGGGCTTTCTTTCTGATCCAGATGGCGCGCTACGCGGGGTGGGCTAGCGGCCGGCCGGAGGCGGTGGTCGAGTCCATGTGGCTCAACACATTTCCCTATCTCGGAGTTTTTTCCGGGTGGCTCGCGACCTACGGCCTGTGGGACGGTCTCCATCTCACGTTCGGCCAGTACACGTTCGCCGGTGTGTTCGACCTCCTGCACATCCATACGCGTGTCGCCGGCCTGTATACCGAACAGGTTGTCATCAACGGCTCGGAGTACAACATCTACACCGCGTTTCGCGGCCTCGTGCAGGATTTCACGGTTCCGGGCGCCCTCGCCTTTCTCGTCCTCGTTGGATTCCTGGCCGAGCTGACCTACAAGCGCGCCCGGTCCGGCAGCCTCCTCTATGCCGGGCTGCTGGCGGCCTTCTATGCCGCGACACTGTGGAGCTTCGTCGTCGACATCTTCATCTACAACACGATCGTGCTGGCGTTCGTGCTGCTGATCGGCTACCTGGCGGCCGCGCCGCGATTACGAGTCGGTCAGCTGACCACGACAGGCGTACTGGCCAAAGACTCGTAGTCCGCGACGCTTGTGGCGTTCCGGACGTGGACGCCGACGTAAACGGTGCCCGGAGCTGCGCCGCTGCTGTTCCATGCGTACGTGCCGCCGCTCCCGTACGCGCGCACCCGTTGCCATGTCGTGGCCCCTGCGGCGCGGATCCAGAACTCGTAGACCGCGTTAGTGCAGCCGGAAACCGTAGCGGTGACCATCACCGTGGCTCCGGCCTTGACTGCAGTGGGCGTCGCCGAGATGGTCACGGACGTGCATGGCGAGAACACGGTCATTGCGGTCGACGTCACTGCGTCATACGCGGCCGTGCTCCCGGCGTCGCGCACGTGGACGCCAAGGTAAACGGTCCCATCCGCGGCGCCGGTGCTGTTCCACCGAAACGTCGGGCTAGACGAGTAAGCCTGTACCAGCTGCCACGTGCTCGAGCCGGCCGGCCGGAGCCAGAACTCGTACACGGGATTGGAACAGCCCGTGGCGCTCCCGGTCACAGTGACAGTCGTGCCGGCCGCGACCGGCGAAGCGGGCGCCGTGTTTACTCCGGCCGACCGGCACGGCGAGTACACCGTCGCCGGGATCGACGTATAGCCGTCGTACGCGGCGGTGCTGGCGGCATCGCGTACGTGCACGCCGAGGTAGACGGTTCCGGGCGTCGCGCCGGTGCTGTTCCAGCGGTAGGTCGGAGTCGCCGAATAGGACTGCACCATCTGCCACGTCGCCTGCGATTGCGGACGCAGCCAGAACTCATATATGGGGCTAGGGCACCCGGTAGCGGTCGCGGTCACGGTGACCGCGGTGCCGCTCGCGATGGCTGAGGCAGGAGACGAATTGAGATTGACTGCCCCGCAGGGCGAGAAGACAGTCATCGCGACGGAGCCATACGTTTCATGCCCGGGGCCGCTGTTGGCGTCTCGCGCGTGGACCCCGAGGTAGACGGTTCCTGGGGCGGCGCCGGTGCTGTTCCAGCGGTAGCTTGGGTTCGCCGAATAGGCTTGGACCATCTGCCAGGTGCTCGACCCGGCCGCTCGGATCCAGAACTCGTACACCGGGCTCGGGCAACCGACGGCCTGCGCCGCCGCGGTCACCGATGCACCGGCCGCGACCGGCGAGGCGGGAGATGCAGAGATCGATACGCTGCTGCACGTTGCGAAGTGACGGGCCAGCGCCGCCCACAGCTCGGGCGCTCCGCCGCCGTAGTTCAGGTTCCAGATCCCGACGCCACGAAGGTTTTGAGCGTTGACCAGGTCGTACTTCTTCCCAAGGGATGTCGCGTCGTCCCAGTAGAGCTCGCGCGTGCAGTGAAGCGCCGTGTTGTACCAGGTGTCCCAGCGTTCCGTGCCGGATGAGTTGGCGTCGCGATGGCTCGCGTAGCTCCCGGCCTGCACCGCGGGGTCGGACGCTTCGTTCGAGGCGTCGAGGTAGCTGTCGGCCGTCACGCTCGAGGTCGGGTAGGCGTTAGGTGCGGCCGTGGCTACGCACGCCTTGCGCCCGTAGTAAGGGACGCCGAGGATGACCTTGCCCGCTGCCACCACGGCCGCGTACTGCGCAGCGACGTTTGTGTCGTTGTAGTAGTAGCCGCTCAGGGGTGCGGTCGGGCCTAGGCAGAAGCTCGAGCAGCTGAGCGGAAACCGACGGTAGTTCGAGTACTCGAGGTCGTACGCCATGACGAACAGCGAGTCGGCGTACGACGCGATGTTGCGCACGTCGAAGAACCCATAGCCGTCGACCGCGCTCGAGGCGTACGTGTCGACTGACAGGTAGTAGCTCGAGCCGAGGCCTGCGCGCATCTTCTGCACGAAGGACGTCATCGCGTGCTGCGCCCAGTACGGGTCGTTGTTGCCGCAGCTGCCGTCCAGGCCCTCGTAGTCGATGTTCACGCCGTCCACGCCCTTCGCCTTGACCTGCTGCACCGTGGCCGCAACCGTGGTGTCAGCGTTCGCAAGGCCCGCGCACATCGCCGGCGTGTTCGGGCTGAAGTCCTGGAGGATCACGGTCAGCACGACCTTCACTCCGTGCTGGTGTGCGATCGAGACCAGGGAAGTCAGTGAGCCCGAATTCCACGTCGTCCATCCGTTGTCGGAGGCGAATTGACCGTTGGAATTGACGTGCAGACCGAAGTAGGCGACGGTGGTCAGCAGGTCGAAGTTCCAGCTCGGATAGCCAATCGTCGGGTCAGCGAGGCTGCTCGCCAGCGCAAAGCCGAACACCTCGCGGCCGGGATGGGTGACGGCGGCCGCCGCGGCGGCGACGGCTGGCGACGCGGGAGCAGCCACCGGCGCGGCCGCGACCCTGGGCGCGGGGCCGATCGCTGCCGCGCACAGGACCAGGGCGGCAGCCACGACAAAAGCGATGTGGCGGGAATTTTGCAAGACCTTCTGCAAGTGGTGGGCAGCCGACCACTCTAGGGATCGGTAACCCAACGAGTCAAGGCGATTACGTTTGGGGCAATTTGACACGAAGCATCCGCGCGTCACTCGCGGTCACGGCCGCCGTGATGCCGCTATACGTCGTGCGGTGGCGCGTCGGGCCGATCCCCACCACGCTGCTCGAGTCCGCGATCCTGTTCACCCTCGCTCTCTACGTCGGGGCGCTGATCTTGGAGCGCGGGCCGCTGCCAAGGCGCACACCGCTGGACATCCCCATCGGACTGTTCCTGGTCGCGGGTGTCATCGGCGTCTTCGTCGCCCCTGATCACCGCGGAGCAGTCGGGATCTTCCGCGCCTACCTGTTGGAACCCATCGCCGTCTACTACGTCGGAGTCGCGGTCATCCGGCGTCCGGATGATGTCTACCGCATCCTCGCGGTCGGAGCGATTGGGGCCGCAGTCTTCGCCGCCGGCGAGGTGCTGACGCTAGCGCACGCGGTCATCACGAACCGGGTGGTGCTCGGGCACGTCGATGCCGTGCTCGGCATCAATCCGAACTCGGTCGCGCTCTACCTCGAACCGTTGATTGGACTGAGCACGGGCTTCGTTGCGTTCGCCGTCGGGCCTCGTCGATGGATCGCCGCCGGACTCCTGGTTCTGCTGACGCTCGCCGAGCTCGCCACCCTTTCGCGCGGAGGCATCCTGGCCCTTGGCGCGCTGGTGATCGGAGTGATCCTCACCATTCGCAGCCTGCGGCTGCGTGCGGCGATTATGGCTGGAGGAATCGCTGGCGCCATACTGCTGACGCAGCTTCCGCTGATCGGCCCCCGCCTCCAGCACGCGCTCGATCCCGGACGAGGCACCTTTGACGTGCGCGGCGACATCTGGGTCGCGACCGCACGGATGCTGCGCGACCATCCCATCTTCGGCGCCGGCATCAACGCCTATCAGGACACGATGGCGCCCTATCGCAAGCCGTTTCCAATCTTGAGCCCGGAGCCTTACCCGCACAACATCTTTCTCACCAGCTGGACCGAGCTCGGCATCCTTGGCATGGTCGCATTCACGCTCATCGTCGGCATTCTTATCGTGCGGTCCTTCCGGGCGCTGCCCGGCGCGGCGGCGTGGGCGCGACCGCTGCTGTGGGGGACCGGGATGGCGTTCGTGATGGTCGTCGTCCATGGCCTTGTCGACTCGCCGTACTGGAAGAACGACCTCAGCGTCGAGTTCTGGATCCTCGCGGCCCTGGCTGTCGTTGCCCAGCGCGCCGGGCGCGAGACATGAGCGTCGCGGCGTCGACGCTCGCCGCGACAGCCTTGCCCGTCGCCGGTCGGGCGCGCGAGATAATACCCGGGCGTGGAACCTAGGGATCCCCTGCCGCGCATCGCGGTTGTCAACGATGTCGCGGGGGTCGGCAGCATCCAGGCTCGGGTGCTGCGGGAAGCGGGCTACACGGTCGACTTCATCGATGTCCCGAAGCCCGGAGCGACGCTGCCGCTCTACGCGAAGATCCTCATCCTTCCACTCCGCCTGGCTGGATACGTGCCGATCATCCGCCGCCTCCGGCGCACGCCCTACGCATGGCTGCACATCCACTTCCTGTCCTACGGCTTTCTCGGGGTCCTGGCCGGCAAGCCGTTCTACCTGCACGCCCACGGCCATGACGCGCACACCAACCTCCGTAGGCCTTTGATCGGTTGGCTCAGCCGCTTCGCGATGCGCAGAGCGCGCGCGATCTTCTACGTCACTCCCGACCTCGCACGATTCCTCGGCGACTTCGGCGACCGTTCCTACCTCCTTCCCAACCCGCTCGAACCCTCGTTCTTCGAGGGGGTGACGGCGCCGACAAGGCTGGAGAAACTGCTGCTGTTTACGCGCCTGTACCCCATCAAGGCGCCGGAAGTGGCCTTCGCCGCCACTCCCGAGTTGTCGAAGCTTGCCTCGCTGGCAGCCGTCGCCTGGGGTCCACTCACCGACCGATTCCGCGAGAAGTACGGCCGCTTCGTCGAGTTTCATGAGCGCGTCCCCCACGAGGAGATGCCCGCCGTCATCGACCGCTTCGACGCTGTGATCGGGCAGATGAGGCTCGGCATCCTTTCCCTTTCCGAGCTCGAAGCGATGGCAAGGGGCCGAGTCGTGTTCATGCGCCTCGATACGTCGCTCTACCCTGACGACACCCCCCCGGTGGCCAACGTCGACGACGCGGCCTCCCTGGTCGCCGCGGTTCGCCGGCTGCAGAACGATCCGGCGCTGATGGCTCGCCTGGCGGCAGAGGGCCGCATGTGGATCGCGCGACACCACACCGCTGAGAGTCACCTCCGCGTGCTGCGCTCGGTCTTCTCGCGTTTCGACGAGGGGGCGGCGGCCGGTTCCACCAAGGCGAAGCTGCCTGGCCACTTCAAAGCTCGCGAGCTCTGACGCCGCGACCCCGCAGCTCGTGACCGCCGCGAGAGCCAGGCGAGCGGCGCTCTGGATGCTGGCGCTCACGGCCGCGTGCCTGCCGCTGTACATAGTGCGGTGGCGCGTCGGGCCGCTTCCGACCACGCTCCTGGAGAATCTGATCCTGCTCACGGTCGCGGCCTACGTGGCCGTTCTCTGGACCGAGAAGCGACTGCCCCGGGCGCGCACGCCCTACGACATCCCCATCGCTTTGTTGCTTCTCGCCGGCGTGGTGGGCATCGTCGTCGCCCCCGACCACGTGCGCGCGCTCGGCATCTACCGCGCCTACCTCCTCGAGGCGATCGCGGTCTTCTACATCGCGGTCGACATGCTGCGCTCTCGCGATGATCTCCGCGTCTTTCTGGGCGTGACCGGAGTTGGCGCGGCCCTGTTTGCGACCGGCCAGATCATTACTTTCGTATGGGTCGCCGCCCACAATGACCTTCACCTCGGCGCCCCGCCCTCGTTCCTCAACACGTCCGCGAACGCCGATGCGATGTACCTCGAGCCACTGCTGGCCTTCGCCGCGGCGTTCACCCTGTTTCCGTCGCGGCCACGTGAGCGCCTCCTGGCCGCGCCTGTGCTGGCGCTGGTGTTCGTGGCCATTCTCACCGCTCTCTCACGCGCGTCCTTCCTGGCGATGGGCGTGTTGGCCGTCGTGCTGGTCATTACCGCCCAGACAGCTCGCTGGCGGCTGCGCGCCGCGGCCGCCTTCGCCATCCTCGCCCTGGCTTCGCTCGAGATCCCGTTCGTCCTCGACCGCTTTTTCACGCTCGCACGCTCGGTGGCAACCCGCGAGTCGATCTACCGCCAGACGCTGGAGATGCTCTCCCATATGCCAATCACCGGCGCCGGCATTGGCGGATTCGCCACCACGGTCGCGCCTTACCGTCCGACCAACGAGGAGGTTGAGATCTACCCGCACGACATCTGGCTGTCGATGTGGAGCGAACTCGGCCTGCTTGGACTGCTGGCCTTCGCGGTCATCTTCTTCGGCATCCTCTGGCGCGCGGCGCGGGGGCTGCGTACCGCGCGGGACGTTGCGCGGCCCCTGTGCTGGGGGTGCGCCGGCGCCATCGTGCTCTACGCGGTGCACGGCCTGTTCGACACGCCGTACTGGAAGAACGACCTCAGCGTGCTGTTCTGGTTGGTGGCGGCCCTACAGGTCGTCGCCGGCCGGATGGTCCGCGAGGGGAATCGAGCCCTTCCATAGCGCACGCAGGTCGTCTTTCCCAAGCACGCGCGACTCCGTCGCCGATCTGACCAGCCCGAGCGCCAGGTGCAGCGTGCGCAGCCCGGCCTCGCCGTCGGTATCCACCGGGTGCTCGCCGCGCACGGCCTCGACGAACGACTGCAGCTCGAGGCGGAGAGGCTCAGCCCTGTCGACCGGAAAGCTCTTCCTCTCTCCTTCTCTGACGGCGCGAGGGCGCCGGCGAGTCTCCCTTCGCGGGAGCACCTCCGCGTTGCGGAAGTGCGCGAGGTCCTGGGTGAGGTAGTTGCATACGAGCATGCCGTTCTCCCCAAGGACGCTGATCTCACGAATCTTGGTCGGTGTCAGCCAATTGACCTGCAGCACGCCCAGCATCCCGCCGTCGAACTTGAGCAGTGCGTTGAGGATGTCCTCGTGGTCGGTGTGGATGCGCTGCTCGGTCTCGGCGTAGAGGTGCTGCACCTCCGAGCCCGCCAGCCTGCTCATGACGTCGAGGTCGTGCGTCGCGAGGTCGATGACGACGCCGACGTCCCGGATGCGCGCGGGGAACGGTCCCACGCGGCGGGCCTGAATCTGGAAGATGCGACCGACGTCGCCGGCGGCGAGGCGTCGCTCCATCTCCCGAACCGCCGGGTTGAAGCGCTCGATGTGCCCGACCGCAAGCACCTTCCCCGCCTGCTGCGCCGCCCGCACAAGGCGCCGGCCTTCATCGAGCCCGTTAGCGATCGGCTTCTCGACCAGGACGTGGAGGCCGTGCTCGATGACCGCGAGCCCGACCTCGAGATGGAAGCGCGTCGGCACAGCGACCACGGCCGCGTCGAGCCGCTCACGGTCCAGCATGTCGGCCCACGACACGTACCCGGTGCTCGAGGTCCTGCGCGCGGCCGCGCGGACCAGCTCGGGGTTCTGGTCGCAGACCGCCACGAGCTCGACTCCATCGAGCTCGCTCAAAACACGGAGATGATTGGCGCCCATCATGCCGAGGCCGATGAGGGCGAGGCGGGTCACGTGCTCGTGGCGACCTGGCGGACAGCCTCGACGATGCGGTCGAGGTCCGATTCGCTGAGGGCGGGGTGCACTGGAAGCGACAGCACATGCTCGGCCACGCGCTCGGCCACAGGCATCGACACTTCGCCATAACCCAGGGTCGCGTAGAGGGGTTGCCTGTGCACGGGCACCGCGTAATGCACGGCCGAGCCCACGCCCAGTTCGCGCAGGCGCGATTGGAAGCGGTCCCGGTCGCCCTCGACCAGCACCGTGTACTGGTGGTAGGCGTGGCGATGGCCCGGGCGCTCCTTCGGCGTCCGCACCCCGGGGACGCTCGCCAGGCCTTCGTCGAGCAGCGACGCGTTGCGACGCCGGGCCTCGTTCCAGCCGTCGAGCTTGCGCAGCTGGGCGCGACCGATGGCCGCCGCGATGTCGGTCATGCGGAAGTTGTAGCCAAGCATGTTGTGGTGGTAGCGCTCGGTCGCGCCGTGCTGGCGCAGCATGGCGACCGTTTCGGCAAGGCGGGCGTCGGCCGTCGTGACCATCCCTCCCTCGGCGGTCGTCATGTTCTTGGTCGGGTAGAACGAGAACGTGGCGTCGACTCCGAGCGCGCCGGCCTTGCGCGCGCCCACCATCGCGCCGTGCGCCTGGCACGCGTCCTCGATGAGGAGCACGCCACGACGCGAGGCGATGTCGCGCAGTGCGTCGATCGGGGCGGGGTGGCCGTAGAGGTCGACGGGCATGATGGCGCGCGTGCGCGGCGTGATCGCTGCCTCCACGCGCGATGCGTCGAGGCAGTACGTCTCTTCCTCGATGTCGACGAACACCGGCCGCGCGCCGACGAAGAGCGCCGCGTTGGCCGAGGCGACGAAGGTGAAAGGGCTGGTGATCACCTCGTCGCCCTGGCTCAGGCCGTGCGCCAGCATGAGCAGGTGGAGCGCGGCGGTGCCGGAGTTGACGGCCACCGCGTGCGCCACGCCGCACCACGCCGCGAACTCGCGCTCGAACGCCTCGACCACCGGCCCTTGCGCCAGCTGGCCGCTGTCGAGCACGGCGAGGACCGCCTCGCGCTCCTCGTCGCCGATCTGCGGGACGGCGACCGGGATGGGCTTCAGCGTTCCCAAAGCGAAGCCATGTTATGGGCTGACCATCTCCACAGCAGACAACGCGTCAACCACGCGCTCCGCGGCGTGGCCGTCGCCGAAAAGCTTCGGGCGCTCGCCCTCGGGATTGAAGTCGCGCATGGCGGAGGCGACCTTCGCCGGGTCCGTGCCGGCGAGCACGTTCCAGCCTTCCTCGACCGTCTCCGTCCACTCCGTGCGGTCGCGCAGCGTGATGCAGGGCCTGCCCGCGAAATAGGCCTCCTTCTGCACGCCTCCCGAGTCGGTGACGACCTTGGCCGCGCCGTCCTCGAGCACCAGCATCTCGAGGTAGCCGACAGGATCGATGAGCATCACGCCAGGCGCGACCTGCGCACCGTCGCGGGCCAGGGCGGCGCGCGTGCGCGGGTGCACGGGAAAGACGACGCGGCGCCTGCTCGCGCCTACGCCTTCGAGGATCGCGCCCAGCCTGCGGGGGTCGTCGACGTTCTCCGCGCGGTGCACGGTCAGGAGGTCGTAGCCCCCGCGCTGCAGGCCGAGGTCGTCCAGGACCGTGCACTGTGTGCGCGCTCGATCGAGGTTCTGGAGGAACGCGTCGTACATGACGTCGCCGACCATGCGCACGCCTTCCCTCATGCCCTCGGCCGCGAGGTTCGCGACTGCGGTCTGCGTCGGACAGAGGAGCAGCGCGCTGAGGTGGTCGGCGACGACGCGGTTGACCTCCTCGGGCATGCGCCGGTCGAAGCTGCGCAGCCCCGCCTCGACGTGCGCGACGGGGATGTGGAGCTTGGCTGCCGCGAGCGCGCCGGCGAGCGTGGAGTTCGTGTCGCCGTAAACCAGCACCACGTCGGGGCGGCGGTCGATGGCGACCTTTTCGACTCCCTCCAGCATCGCGGCGGTCTGGGCGCCATGAGGCCCGGAGCCGACGCCGAGGTTCAGGTCGGGCGCGGGGATGTCGAGCTGGCGGAAGAAGAGGTCGGACATCGCGTCGTCGTAGTGCTGGCCGGTGTGCAGGATCAACTCCTCATGGCTCCGGCGCAGGACGCGCGATACTGGCGCGGCCTTGATGAACTGGGGCCGTGCGCCCAGCACCGTGAGCGCTTTCATGGGGCAACCATCGGGGTCCGAACTCGATGATGGCTGACCGCGGGATGCGGGTCATGTTCCTGACCCAGTACTTCCCGCCCGAGATCGGCGCTCCGCAGATACGCATGTTCGAGCTGGCCAAGCGCCTCGCCGCCGCGGGGCACGACGTCAGCGTCGTCACGGCCCTGCCGAACTATCCGACCGGCGTCATCCAGGAGGGCTACCGCGGCCACTTCGGGATGGAGGAGCGGATGGACGGGGTGCGCGTGCTGCGCCGTTGGGTCTTCGCGACGCCGAACGCCGGGTTTTTCAAGCGCCTCCTTATGCAGTTCTCGTTCGTCTTCTCGAGCCTGACCGCAGTGCGGAAGGTGGGACCGGTGGACGTCATCTTCGTGCAGTCGCCGCCGCTGCCCATCGGCCTTGCGGCGCTCGTGTATTCGCGCCTCAAGCGCGCGCCTTTCGTCTTCAACGTGAGTGACATCTGGCCGCAGTCCGCCATCGAGCTGGGCATGCTTCGCAACCGCTTCGCTATCCGTCTCGCCGAGATGCTCGAGATGCACCTCTACCAGTGGGCGGCGCGGGTCACCGTGCCCACGCACGGCATCTACGACAAGCTCGCATCGCGCGGTGTGCCGCGGCACAAGCTCGTCCTCCTCACCAACGGAGTCGACACGACGATCTACCAGCCCGCCGCGCCGGACCCGGAGCTCGCCCGCAAGCTGGGCCTGGACGGCCGCAAGGTGTTCCTCTACGCGGGTACCCACGGCCTGTCCCAGGGCCTCGACGTCATCCTCGAGGCCGCGAAGATGACCGGCAACCCCGACGTCCTCTATGTGCTGGCCGGCGAGGGCGCGGACAAGGCGACGCTGGTCGACAAGGCCGCCGCGGAGAAGATCGCCAACGTGATCTTTCTGCCCAATCAGCCCAAGTCGTCGATGCCCACGCTCCTCAACCTGGCGTACGCCGGGATCGTCTCCCTTCGGCCTTTGGACGTCTTCCGCTCCGCGCTGCCCTCGAAGATGTTCGAGTCCATGGCCGTGGGGCAGCCGCTCGTCGCCGCGCTGTGGGGCGAGGGCGCGGACGTCGTGCGCGACGCGCGGTGCGGCGTCGTGACCGAGCCCGGGAACGCACGCGAGCTGCGTGACGCCGTCGAGTCGCTGGCCCGCGACCCCGAGGGCGCAAAGCAGATGGGGCGCAACGGCCGCGCCTACGTGGACGAGCACTTCAACCGTGACAAGCTGGCCGTCCAGCTCGCCCACGTCCTCCGCGAGGTCTCGCGACCGCGATGATCCGGCGAGGCGTCGACCTGGCGGTTGGGCTGCTGGGCCTGGTGATGACCTCGCCCGTCGTCGCCGCGGCGGCGCTCGCCGTCAAGCTCGACTCCCCTGGTCCAGCCTTCTACAACGGCCCGCGCGTCGGCCGGGGCGAGAGGCAGTTTCAGATCCACAAGCTGCGCACCATGCGGGCCGGGGCCGCGGGCCCGGCGGTCACCGCGGGCGACGACGTTCGGGTGACGAGGGTCGGGCGGCTGCTGCGCCGGACCAAGATCGACGAGCTGCCGCAGCTGCTCAACGTGGTCAAGGGGGACATGAGCCTGGTAGGTCCCAGGCCCGAGCACCCGCGCTACGTCGAGCGCTACACGCCGGAGCAGCGACGCCTGCTTACCGTCCGGCCCGGCATCACCGGGCCGGCGACCGTCGCGTTCATCGACGAGGAGGAGCAGCTCCGCGGCGCCGACCCGGAGGACCGCTACGTGGAGGAGGTCATGCCGCGCAAGCTCGCGCTCGAGCTGGGCTACCTCGAGCGCGCCTCGCCGGCGACCGACGCCGCCATCTTGCTCAAGACGGCCGGCCTGGTGCTCACGCGACAGTTCGCATTCTTGCGGGGTGGTCGCGGACGATCTCCTTCACAGCCTGGATGACGTCGTCGACGTCCTCGTCGGAGTGGGCCGGGCTCAGCGGGAGCGACAGCATCCGCTCGTACTCGCGCTGCGCAACCGGGAAGCTCTGCGGTCGCAGGCCGTAGCGGTGCCGGTAGTACGAGTGCTGGTGGATGGGGATGAAGTGCACGCTCGCACCGATCTTGCGCTTGCGCAGCTCGGTCATGAACGCGTCGCGGTCGAGGCCCAGCCGCTCCCGCCGCAGCCGGAGCAGGTAGATGTGCCACGCGCTGCGCACGTGCGGGCGCTCGTACGGCGTCTCCAGCGCCTCCACCGGGCCGAAGGCGTCGTCGTAGTGGGCGACGATCTCCCGGCGGCGCCGCTGCATGGCGTCGAGGCGCGCCAGCTGCTTGAGGCCCAGCGCCGCCTGCAGGTCGGCCATGTTGTACTTGAAGCCGGGCAGCACCACGTCGTACTTCCACGACCCGTCCGAGGTGTAGCGGTCGTAGGCGTCGCGGCTCATCCCGTGGAGGCTCCAGATCCGCGCCTGCTCGACGATCGCCGGCGCGCCCGTCAGCATCCCACCCTCTCCGGTGGTCAGATTCTTCGTCGCGTAGAACGAGAACGCGACCAGATTCGGCTGGTCGAATCCCGGCGGCGGCGTGCCGATGACGCGGTCGTGGTAGCGGGCGGGGAGCGAATGCGCCGCGTCCTCGATGACGGCGAGGCCGTGGCGGTGCGCGATGTCATAGATCGGGTCCATGTCCGCCGGGTGGCCGTAGAGGTGGACGGGCATGATCGCCTTGACCTCGGGCGTCCGCTTCACCGCGTCCTCGACCTGGTCCGGGTCGAGGTTCAGCGTGTCCGGCTCGACGTCGACGAGCACCGGGCGGGCGCGCTGGTGCTCGATGACATGGATCGTCGAGGCGAACGTCATCGTGGTGCTCACGACCGCGTCGCCTTCGCCGATGCCGAGGGCCGCGAGGGCGACATGCATCGCCGCGGTCGCCGAGTTGACCGCCAGCGCGGCCTCGGCGCCAACGTAGTCGCGAAACCTCTCTTCGAACTCATGGGCCCGGTCGCCGGTGGTGATCCAGCCCCCGCGAAGTGTCTGGGCGACCTCGGCGATCTCCTCGTCGCCGATCAGCGGCGGGGCGAAGGGCAGGAACTCCGAGCGCATCAGTCGCCCTCAGGCTTGCGCAGGAGCCCGAGCAGATGGCTCCGCAGGGGCGGCAACGCCGACAGCACCGGATAGCCCGCGCCGGTCAGTGGGCCGAGGCGCCGGGCCAGCGGTGGCAGGAGCGTCAGGGTCCTGACCTCCCCTCGCAGTGACGGAAACAAGTCACGCACGCGTGCCGCCGTCACCGCGCGCACGTTGCGGTTGGAGACGCTGTCGTATCGCACGTCGTACCAGAGCAATGCTCCGCCGGGGCGGAGTACCCGGACGATCTCGGAGGCCACGTTGCGGGCCATCGCGCCCTCGAGGATCGAGCTGAAGACCGTGATCGCGAGCACGAGGTCGAACTCGGCGGCCGCGAACTCGAGACGCTCCGCGTTGCCCTGCCGGAACTCGATCTCGGGGAAGGCCTTCTGGGCCGCCGCGACGCGCTCGGGGAGCAGGTCGACCCCCACCAGGTCCTTCGCCATCGCCCCCAGCTCGCGCAGCCACGCCAGCTCCGCGCCGGACCCGGAGCCGACCTCGAGCACGCGGCGCCCGGCCAGGGGCAAGAGGCCGGCCTCGGCCAAAAGGCGCGACGACTGGCGGCGGCGCTCGGCGAGGATCGCCCGGTTGCCCGGGTTCGCCAGGTCCCAGCGCCTAGCCCACCTCGCATCCAGACGCTCGTAGGCGGCGCCGATGCGGTCAGCCTCGCTCATGTCTCGAGCTGATACTCGCGCCCGCAGTGAGGGCAGGCGAATGCCGTCCCTCGCTTCTCCAGGGTGTGGCCGCAGTCGCAC